>WGDF01000281.1 GCA_015493405.1 Flavobacteriaceae bacterium | reverse complement strand
ATTACAATAAATTAAAATGGTCTGAAGTCCGTCAAAAATTAGAAAAAATAGCTCTTGGTGGCGGCAAAAAACGTTTGGAAAAAGAACATGCCAAAGGCAAAATGACCGCTCGCGAACGCATAGCATATTTGTTGGATGATGACAAAGATCAAATAGAAATAGGTGCCTTTGCCGGCTATGACATGTATGCCGATCATGGTGGGTGCCCTGCCGGCGGTGTTGTGGTTAAAATCGGTTATATCAACGGCCGGCAAGTTATTGTTGTAGCCAATGATGCAACAGTCAAAGCAGGGGCTTGGTTTCCCATCACCGGAAAAAAGAACTTAAGGGCACAAGAAATTGCCATGGAAAATCACCTTCCGATTATCTATTTGGTTGATTCTGCCGGCATTTATTTACCCATGCAAGATCAAATTTTCGCCGACAAAGAACATTTTGGCCGTATTTTTCGCAACAATGCCGTGATGAGCAGTCAAGGCATTATTCAAATTGCTGCCATTATGGGCAGTTGTGTTGCCGGTGGCGCATATTTGCCTATAATGAGTGATGAAAGTCTAATAGTTGATAAAACCGGGAGCATTTTTCTAGCCGGTAGTTATTTGGTTAAAGCAGCTATTGGCGAAACTATTGATAATGAAACGCTGGGCGGCGCTACAACACAAACAGCCGTTTCAGGTGTTGTAGATCATAAAGTCAAAAATGACCGTGAAGCCTTGGAAAAAATCAAACATATTTTTAACAAAATCGGGGCTTTTGAAACAGCCGGTTTTAACCGTATTGCATCCAAAGAACCGGCAAAAAATCCGGAAGAAATCTATGGCATTCTGCCGGCTTCACGTCAGGAACCTTATGATATGTATGAGATTATAGACCGTTTGATAGATGCCGATAGTTTTGACGCATATAAATCCGACTACGGCAAAACTTTGATTACCGGTTATGCCCGCATTGACGGCTGGGCTGTTGGAATCGTTGCCAATCAACGCAAAATAGTTAAAAATGCCCGTGGTGAAATGCAATTTGGGGGTGTTATCTATTCTGATTCCGCTGATAAAGCGGCGCGTTTTGTGATGAACTGTAACCAGAAAAAAATTCCCCTGGTCTTTTTACAAGATGTAACAGGTTTTATGGTCGGAAGCCGGTCGGAACATGGTGGCATCATTAAAGACGGCGCCAAGATGGTTAGTGCTATCAGTACATCGGTTGTTCCCAAATTTACAGTCGTTATAGGCAATTCTTATGGGGCCGGTAACTATGCTATGAATGGCAAAGCTTATGATCCCCGCTTGATGCTTGCTTGGCCAACGAGCGAAATTGCTGTAATGAGTGGGGCTGCCGCTTCAAAAGTTTTATTGCAAATAGAAGAAGCTCGACTCAAAAAAACCGGCGAAACCATTACGCCCGAACGCGAAAAAGCACTATTGGATAAAATCCAAAATGATTATAACCGGCAAATCTCCCCATATTATGCAGCCGCCCGAATGTGGACTGATGCTATTATCAATCCGGTAGAGACCCGAAAATGGCTCAGCATGGGCATCGAAATGGCCCAACATAAACCTATTACCAAACGATACAATATTGGTGCCATTCAAACTTGAAATCGGATTTATTTTTTGTTAAAAACGGTTGCACTCGCTTGAGCCGTAGGCAAGATTAAAATATCGGCAATATTAACATGAACGGGACGGGTTGCCATATATACAATAGCATCGGCGATATCTTCAGCTTTCAACGGCTGATATCCCGCATAAACTTTTTCATTGGCTTGAGCATCCTTGAGTCGCACTATTGAAAATTCCGTTTCGACTGCTCCCGGAGAAACCCGTCCAACCTTGATGTTATAGGGATTGAAATCAATCTGCATCGCTTTGGTTAATGCTTCAACTGCATGTTTGGTAGCACAATAAACCGCGCCTTTGCCATAGGCTTCTTTACCGGCTATAGAACTCACGTTAATGATTTGTCCTGCCTGCCGTTTAACCATTTGTTGTGAAACAATTTTAGTAACATACAATAAACCTTTGACATTGGTATCAATCATTTGTTCCCAATCATCGAGTAAATTTTCATGGAGCGGTTCCAATCCGGCAGCTAAACCGGCGTTGTTAACCAATAAATCAATCGGTTGCCAAGCTTGGGGCAAACTGTTTAAGGCTGCTTGAACCTGCTTATGATCCCTGATATCAAACTGTAACGGCAAACTATTGGTTGCCCCTATTTGCTGATGTAATTGGAACAGACGATCTTTGCGACGCCCCGTTATAATGACTCTAAAACCGGATTGAACTAATTGTAAAGCTGTTGCTTTGCCTATACCTGAAGTGGCTCCTGTAACGAGGGCTATTTTTGTCATAAGAAATATTTTATGACAAAAATAATCGATTTAATGGAGAAATGAAATGCTTTTTATTAAAATCTATAACCTAAATATACTTCGAAATGCGGACTTATACATTTAGTTAATCAAGAGTGACAAAATCACGTCCCAATCCGGCTAAAACTTGTAAACTCCAGCCATGACGATTGGTAAATTTAATGCCTATAATAAACAAAGCCTAACGCATCCTGATTATTTATGGCTTTGGTGGAAATTTTTCTAATAATTTATAAATGGCTTTTTTAAATTCCTTATAATCATTACCTTCCAGATTGATATACCGACTACCTGACCAAATAACTTTTTTTTGGTTCAAATCGACTATATCGATAAATAGCGTACCTTCTTTAGATTTTTCGATATAAGCCCGACTGTAAAAAGGCGAATAATAACGCGGGTAAACATCTACTCGATCGTGCAAATCGGTAAAAACATTGACGATAAAATCAGGATGTGAAGATTTAGAAAAGCCTTTTTGTAGTAAAGTTTTCGAAATAGTTTGGATGATAAAATGTTTCTTTTTATGAGGCACCCTTAAATGATCTAAACCCTTTTTAAAAAAAGCAAAAGTTTTGTAATGGCTAAAATCAACTGATTGGTCATAGTGTATTTTGGTTGACGAACAAGCCGTTAATAATAACAAAGAAAAAAAGAATGCAGCTATAAAGGATTTTGAATTCATAATGATAAAATTTAGTCATAAAAGTCACTCAAAAACCATTCCAAATTGCTCTAATAAGCTTGAAATAAAAAGACCGTTGGCCGTTTGTGCAAATCCGGCTTTTGCTTACGCCATAATTTGACGGGCAAGGTTTTAACAAATTCACTAGGCAAGGTCAAATCACAGGCGATACAAAGTTGGGTATTGGGATGTAATATTTTGGTTAAACTATCCCATAATTTATTATTTCTATAAGGTGTTTCAATACATATTTTAGTGCAATTGTGCTGTGCAGAAAGGCGTTCCAAATTTTTAACCCGGTGTTTCAATTCCGTTGTATCTTTGGGTAAATAACCTTCAAAAGAAAATTTTTGTCCATTCAATCCGGACGCCATCAAGGCTAACATTAAAGATGAGGGACCGACCAAAGGCTTGACCGGAATTCCCATTTTGTGGGCCAAAGCCACCACCAGACTTCCCGGATCGGCTATAGCAGGCAAACCGGCTTCCGAAAGCAAGCCCATATCCTCTCCTTGTAACAAAGGCTGAATAAAGTCATTGAGAAAAGCCTTCTTATGATGTTTATCCAGTTGAAACATATGCAAATCGGATTGCTTTTTTTCGGGACAGAGTTGTTTAATCATCCGGCGTGCAGTTTTTTCATTTTCGACTATAAAATAATTTAATCGTGCTACTGTTTTTTCTACAATTTTAGGTAAAATTTCAGAAACCGGTGCCGGCCCTAGAGAAGCCGGTAATAAAAATAATATACCTTTTTTCATGACCTTAATTTTGAGGCGATTGCGGTTGTCGCTTGATCCAACATCTCATATACCATTTTAGCGGCGTTTTTCCCTTTTTGATAAGAATCGGGGACGGCCATATTCTCGCCGGGAAAAATTTCATTCAATATAAAATCAACTTTTTTTAAATCAGCCTCTTGACGCGCCATATTTTGGATTAAATCCCAATTGTATTGATCCATAATATAAATCCGGTCAAAACGGTCAAAATCAGAAATTTGAAAAGGTCGTGCTCTTAATCCGGAAATATCAAGATGATGCGCTTTGGCAATCTCTTGAGAAGAATGACAAGGTGGTTCTCCGGCATGATAATGATCCAAACCGGCTGAATCAACCGTAACTTTTTTCGGATCAACTTTTTGGCGCAATAAAGCTTCTGCCAAAGGCGAGCGGCAAATATTACCCAAACACACCATTAAGATTTTTATTTTTTTACTCATAGGAACTGCATCGTAATTGCTTGCAAAATTACAAAAAAAGAAACAACAAAATATACCAATCTAAAAACCGGACTTTATACCGAAAATTTGATGCGTAAATCTTTGTAGTATCTGTTAAAATCTTTATCAATTTTTTTAAGATTGTCTATGGTTTTACAGGCGTGTAAAACAGTAGCATGATTTCGATTTCCTATACTTTTACCAATTTCAACATAAGGTTTATTGGTAATTTTTTTAGCAAAATACATAGCGAATTGGCGGGCTTGAACGATATCGCGTTTACGTGATTTTGATTGAATATCATCAAGATCTACATGGAAATATTTGGCCACGACTTCTTTGATCATATCTATGGAGTAAATCTTTTTGATTTGCTTGACATAATTTTGAATAATTTCTTGGGCCAAATCCAAATTAATTTCTCTATGGTCAAAAGACGCATGAGCAATGAGAGAAATTATTATGCCTTCCAATTCTCTGATATTGGTTCTGATACTTTGCGCTATAAATTCGATAACCTCATCCGGCAATTTAACGCCGTCGGCAAATAACTTATTGAGTATGATTTGTTTACGGGTTTCATAATCGGGTTTTTGCAACTCGGCCGATAGCCCCCATTTAAATCGTGACAAGAGCCGTTGTTCTATATCTTGCATATCTACCGGCGATTTGTCGGAAGTCAGAATAATTTGTTTTTTATTCTGATGCAAATGATTAAAAATATGGAAGAATACATCTTGGGTGCCTAGTTTTCCGGATAAAAATTGAATGTCATCAACAATTAAAACATCAATCATTTGGTAGAAATGGATAAAATCATTTCTATTATTACGCTGAGTAGCCGTCGCATATTGTTGGACAAATTTTTCAGTTGAAACGTATAAAACCGTTTTATCGGGAAATTTGCTTTTAACCTCTACCCCGACGGCATTAGCCAAATGGGTTTTTCCCAAGCCGACATCACCGTAAATCAATAATGGATTAAAAGAAGTGCCACCCGGTTT
>WGDF01000280.1 GCA_015493405.1 Flavobacteriaceae bacterium | reverse complement strand
GAAATTACGAATGCCGAATATCGTGAATTTGTTAATTATGTCAGGGACTCTATTATCAGGTACCGTTTGGCTGTTTTGGCAGAAGAGATGGAAGCCACGCCCAAAAAAGGAATCGGTAAATACATGTTTAAAAGTCTTGACACAGCTAAAAATGCCTATAATAAATATATGATGAATACTTATGGCAGTTTGAGCAATCCTGATGATGAAAATGCCGGCAAAGTTATAAATTGGAAAGTTCCTTTGATTTATAACACTAATAAATTTCCCGATGAATATTATGCTGAAGTTATGGATTCTATGTATTTACCTATAGAAGAAACCGGAGATGCTGAACGAATGTTTGATGTCAATAAATTTGTATATAAATTACGTCGTTTTGATACAGGCGAAGCTGCCCGACGTGGTGAAAAAAGATCTAAACACATCAAAGATACCATTATTCAAGTTTATCCCGACACAACCGTATGGGTTAAAGATTTTATGTATGCTTATAATGAGCCGATGCATGATGATTATTTTTGGCACGATGCCTATAGTGACTATCCCGTTGTAGGTGTTAATTGGTATCAAGCTACGGCTTTTGCAGATTACAGAACTAAAAAAATGACTTGGTTCTTGCGTAGTAAAAAACGGGCACCTTTACACAAATTCAGATTACCCACTGAAGCCGAATGGGAATATGCAGCGCGTGGCGGTATGGAAGGTAATGATTATCCTTGGGGTGGCCCTTATACGATGAATGAACAAGGTTGTTTCCTTGCGAATTTTAAACCTTTGCGAGGAGATTATGGCTCGGATCAAGCTGTTTTTACAGCACGCGCCAAATCTTATAATCCTAATGGTTATAATTTATATAATATGGCTGGTAACGTAGCTGAATGGACCAATTCTTCTTATTACCCCGATTCTTATTATTTCGGTGCATCTTTTAATCCGACTACCGATGCTTACAATAATAAACGTAAAATTATTCGAGGTGGTTCTTGGAAAGATGTCAAATATTTCATCCAAGTACACTCCCGAACTTATGAATATGCCGATACGGCTCGCAGTTATATCGGATTTAGATGTGTGCAAGATTTTATGGGGGTTAACGCCCGTAAATTAGCAAGAAAAGGGCAAAATTAAGATACAAACAATAACAATTACTAACTATTAAAATTTAAATTATGGCACTAAAAAAATCAAAAAAAATTAAGACTATATTTCATATGGCATATAGTATAGGCGCATCTGTTGTTATCTTAGGTGCATTGGGTAAAATTCTACATATGCCGATTTTCTGGATACCTGGAGATACTTTATTGATGATTGGTTTGGGAACAGAGGCTTTCATTTTCTTCTTCTCTGCTTTTGAACCACAAGATGATGATTTGGACTGGTCATTGGTTTATCCTGAATTAGCCGGAGGCGCTCCTAGAAAGAGAAAGGATAAAACAGAAGCTGAATTGGAAGCCCGTTTGTCTGAAAAATTAGACAAAATGTTGCAAGAAGCGCAATTGGATTCTAACTTGATGAAAAGCTTGGGTGAAAGTATCAATAAATTCCACCAAGCTGCTAAAAGTTTGGATGTGGTTGCAGATGCTGCAGGTTCAACTAAAAAATATGCTGAAGAATTGGGCTTGGCTTCCGCTCAAATGGAAAGCCTAAATTCTTTATACAAAGTCCAATTAGATAGTGTAAATAAAAATGCTGTTGCCAATGAAGAATCAGCTGCTTATGCGCAACAATTGAAAGAAAATATGGCTAAACTAAAAGATAATTTGGCTAATTTAAATAATGTCTACGGTGGTATGCTTTCAGCCATGAATGTTAAAAAATAGTAATATTTACTATTAACTAAATTAACTATTGATTAACTAAAAAAAACAAAAAATGGCAGGAGGTAAATTATCAGCAAGACAGAAGATGATCAATTTGATGTACTTGGTTTTTATTGCAATGTTAGCACTACAAATGTCGAAAAAAGTTCTTTCGGCTTTTGGAAAATCTTCAGAAGAAGTGGTGGCAGCTACTAAAATGAAAACCAAATCAAATCAATATCTGTTAAAAACTTTGGCGCAAAAAGCCCAAGAACAACCCGAAAAATACGGAGAAAAAAGTAAATTGGCTTCTCAATTGGAAGCTAAGACCAATGATTTTAAAAATTATATTGTAAACTTGAAAACTGAAATTCTTAAAAAAGAATTTAAAGGAAAAATTCCGGCTCACCTCGATTATGAAAGTATGGATAAATCCGGAACAGTTGATGATATGTTTTTTTTAAATGGAAAACTCACAAAAAAAGCTAAGGCATTTCAACAAAAAATTGAGGATTTTAGAAATTATCTCTTAAATCTGAAAATAGACGGCAAGCCTTTGTCCGCTGAAATGAAAAATAACATTTTGCAACGTTTCAACACCGCTGACGAAAAACATGGAAAGAAAGGCAAACGCATAGAGCCTTGGTTAATGGCTAATTTTGAAGGATTTCCTACTGTATCTACAATGTTTAAATTAGACAGTTATGTTAACAAAGCTAAAGAAACTGAAAACGAAGTTTTATCTAATATGCTTCGAGGACAAATGGCATCTGATGTTTCTGTTACTAATTATGAACCTGTTGTTGTTTTAGATAAATCCGCTTATTTTCCCGGGGAAAAAGTGACCGGTAAAGTAGCATTGGGTCGTGTAGACAGCACTATGAGTTTTAAAGAAGTTATTTTAAACGGCAAACCGGTTCCAAAAGATCAATTGACCAGTGGGTATGTGCATTTGAATATTCCCGCAGGTAATGTTGGTGATAAAGAAGTGAAAGGAAAAATGATTTTTCTAGAAAATGGTAAAGATGTTCCCCTAACTTTTACTGTTAAATATGCCGTTATTCCTATTCCAAACAGTGCTGTGATTTCAGCCGATAAAATGAATGTGGTTTATAGAGGAGTTGACAATCCGATGACTATTTCTATTCCTGGTGTTCCTAATAATAAAATTTCTGTTTCTGCTCCCGGATTAAAAAGAGTTGGTAGCGGAAAATATATGATGAATGTTACTAAATATAAAGGTAAAACCGTTCAAATAAAAGTATCCGGTAAAGTTAATGGCAAAACGGTAACAGATAGTAAAACTTTCCGTGTTAAAAATATTCCACCACCGGTGGGAACGGTTCGTGGCGAAAGTGGTGTCATCAAGATGCCCAAACGTAACTTGGAGTTGTCAACTATCGGTGCGACCTTACCTGATTTCGATTTTGATGTTAAATTGGGCGTCAGAAGTTTTGATTTCAAAGTTCCCGGTCAACCCACACAACGGGTTAACGGAACACATTTAGATGCTAAAGCCAAACAATTGCTCCGTCGTGTTAAACGAGGCCAAAATGTCCAAATTTATAATGTAAGGGCCTTTTTAAAAGGGAATTCAGGTTATCAAATCAAAAAAGTGTCTCCTATTATCATCGAAATCATCAATTAATATTGAAAGTTTAGGTTTTAAACCTTATAGCGTATAAAATAAAAGTTATCAAATGAAAAAAGTATTTTTAATTATTGCATTGTTATTTATTTCCAATTCAATTTTTGCACAATTTAATATTTTAAATGCCAAGGATCCTTCAGATATCGGGATGAAAAATAAAGAGCAAAATAAAATGGATTTTAGTTTACCTCTGCCTTACCCTTACACCGAAGACCGTGATGTCCTTTGGGGTAAACAAGTTTGGGAACGGGTTGATTTAGACGAAAGATTTAATTTGCCTTTGTATTATCCAACGGACACTTTGGCTGCAATGCCCAATGTGCGTTCACTTTTTGATGCCTTATATTCAGGCATTAAAAGTGGTAAAATTACCAAAGTTTATGCGGATTCCTATTTCACACAAAAATTGAGTTTGGCCGATATCAAAGATAGGATGACGGCTATTGATACTACCGATGCAGGACGTGATCAATTCAATGATGAAGGCGTTGTCGATGCCCAATATATTAATGAATTTCATGTCAACTCCGAAACGATTGAAGAATTCCATTTTCGCGGTATTTGGTATTTTGATGCCAAATATAGTGAACTCAAATACCGACTATTAGGTATTGCACCCGTTGCAGTTGATCCCAAAGGGATGGCAGCCGGTGTAACCCCCGATTTAGTCGAAGTTTTTTGGGTATTCTTTCCCGATGCACGTTTGACTTTGCACAATTATTATGCTTTTAATCCTAGAAACACGATGCACCCCATTGATTATGACCACTTGCTTAATGCAAGACGATTTAGTGGTGTGATTTATAAAGAAGATAATGTTTACGGTGATCGTGAAATCAAGGAATATATTCATGATAATGCTTTGCGCCAATTATTGGAATCGCAGCGGATTAAAGAAAAAATCCGAGACTACGAAGAAGATATGTGGAATTACTAATTTTTATACAGAACTATTTAAACATCCATCTCAGCAGATGGATGTTTTTTTATACCAATGATTTTAAAGGTCTGACTTTATTTTATTATTTTTGTAACAAACCAATGAACGATGAGAGATAAATTACAATTGATTAAGAACCGTTTTGACGAAGTTTCCGATTTGATTATCCAACCTGATATTATTTCAGACCAAAAAAGATATGTAGCCATTAACAAAGAATATAAGGATTTGGAAAAATTGATGGCCAAGATTAAGGAATACGAAGCACTTTCTGCCAATATTGATGAAGCAAAAGAAATTTTAGCCCAAGAATCCGACCCAGAAATGATTGAAATGGCGAAAGCAGAAATGGATGAAGCCGAACAACGTATGCCGGTAATTGAGGACGAAATTAAATTTATGCTCATTCCTAAAGATCCTGAAGATGCCAAAAATGTTATAGTCGAAATTCGCGCCGGTACCGGTGGCGATGAAGCCAGTATCTTTGCAGGAGATTTATATCGGATGTATACTAAATATGCCGATAAAAAATCTTGGCGGACCGAAATTGTCGATTTTAATGAAGGCACTTCAGGCGGTTTTAAAGAAATGATTTTTAAAATCTCGGGGCCAGATGTTTATGGGACTATGAAATATGAAGCCGGAGTGCATCGCGTACAGCGCGTGCCGCAAACTGAGACACAAGGGCGGGTACATACTTCTGCGGCAACGGTTATGGTTTTGCCCGAAGCAGAGGAATTTGATGTGCAAATTGCGCCCAATGATATTCGCAAAGATCTGTTTATGTCGTCAGGTCCCGGCGGTCAGTCGGTTAATACAACTTACTCCGCTGTGCGTTTGACCCATATTCCGACCGGTATAGTGGCGCAATGTCAGGATCAAAAATCTCAACATAAAAATTACGAAAAAGCTTTGGGTGTATTACGTTCCAGACTTTATGAGATAGAACTCAAAAAACGTCAAGAGGCAGATGCCCAATTTAGAAAATCTATGGTGTCAAGTGGGGATAGATCTGCCAAAATTCGGACTTATAATTATCCGCAAGGCCGTGTTACCGACCATCGAATCAATTTGACCCTTTATGACCTACAAAATGTCATAAATGGGGAATTGGACAAAATTATCGATGCTCTGCGATTAGCTGATAATACGGAAAAACTGAAAGCTGCTGGTGAACAACTTTAGATGACAAACAAGATTCACATAACAGATCAGATCGGGCAAGATTTAGTATTCAATTCCGTGCCCAAACGATTGGTCTCGTTAGTACCTTCTATTACTTATCTATTGAGCCAATTGGGTTTGGAACAAGAAGTCGTCGGATTAACGCGTTTTTGTAAATTACCCCGAAATTGGAAAAAAGACAAAACCATAGTCGGCGGTACAAAAGCTGTTAATAGTGACAAAATTCTAGCATTAAAACCGGACATCTTTTTGGCCTCTAAGGAAGAAAATACACAAGAAATAGTTCGTTCTTTACAAAAAATAGCCCCAGTTTATGTTTCGGATGTTTCAGATTTAGATACAAACGAAAAAATGATTGAAGATTTCGGCTTGTTATTTAAAAAAGAACAGGAAGCCAATCAAATCATCTATTTATTGAACCAAAAAAGGGTATCGACTCGGACTTTGACCTCAGATTTTAAGAAACGAACTGTTTATTTAATTTGGAAAGATCCTTGGATGACCATAGGAGGCGATACTTTTATCAATGCTATGCTGTCAGAAATAGGATTTGACAATATCTTTAAATCAAAAAAAAGGTACCCTGAAATAAGTTTAAAAGCCTTGCAACAAATGCAACCGGAGCTTATTCTGTTAGCTTCGGAACCTTATCCTTTTAAATCAAAAGATCAAATATTTCTGCAAAAATTATTTCCGGAGTCTTGTATTCTTTTAGTGGAAGGCGAACCCTTTACTTGGTTTGGCTCTTATCCGATTAGAGCCTTTGAATATTTTAAAACTTTACAAAAACAACTTCAATTATGCATACAAGAGTCGAACAGTTAAAAGCGCTAGAGCGTTTATTGGATATAATGGATGATTTAAGAACCGGTTGTCCTTGGGATCGCAAGCAAACCAATGAAACTTTGCGACATTTAACCATTGAAGAGGTTTATGAATTGGCCGACGCAATTTTGGAAAATGATACCGAAAATATCAAAAAAGAGCTAGGCGATTTATTATTGCACATTGTTTTTTATGCAAAGATAGGTTCCGAAACACAAGATTTTGATATAGCTGATGTGGCTCATGCCATAAGCGAAAAACTAGTATACCGGCACCCGCATATTTACGGTGATGTTGAGGTTAAAGATGCACAAGAAGTAAAAGAAAATTGGGAAAAGTTAAAGCTTAAAGAAGGCCGAAAATCAGTTTTGGAAGGCGTGCCCAAGTCTTTGCCTGCTATGATTAAGGCTATGCGCATACAAGAGAAAGCTAAAGGCGTCGGCTTTGATTGGGATCATAGCCACCAAGTTTGGGACAAAGTTCAAGAGGAACTAGCAGAGTTCAAAGTTGAAGCAGATAAAAACGATTTTGAAAAAATGTCCGATGAATTTGGTGATGTGTTGTTTTCCTTGATTAATTATGCTAGATTTGTAGGTATAAATCCTGAAACGGCTTTGGAAAGAACCAATAAAAAATTTATCAAACGTTTTCAATATCTGGAACAAAAAGCTAAAAATGAAGGCAAAGACATTAAGAAGATGAGTTTGGATGAAATGGAATCATATTGGCAAGAGGCCAAAAAATAAATACAATTATTAAACAATTTGGAATGTATTTCCGCAACTATCTTTTATGGTTTTTAGTTTTTGTTTTGATCCGGCCTGTAACGGGGCAACAAAAGAAAAACGATAGCATTTTAAATGAAATTGTATTTCATAAGATAGTTGATAACATTCAATTGAATAAATTATTGAGTGGTATTAAAGGTGATTCTATTCAAATCAAACGACTGGCCCGATTAAGCCAAGAAAAAAAATTTCCGTCCGGTCAAATTTTTGCCTATAATATGCTGGGCAAATTGTACCGAATCAAGGCTGACTATCCTAAAGCCATACATTATCATCAAAAGGCTTATGATCTGGCCCAAAAAACAGGAGATTTGTATAATCAAATTTACAGCTTGAATATGATGGGCGTCGTTTACCGGCGTATGGATGCCGTGAAATCAGCTCTGGAATATCATAATAAAGCTTTAGATTTAGCCCAAAGAGCACATAGTAAGGATAAAAATATTATTGAAAATATAGCTATTTCGCATAATAGTATCGGTAATATTTATTTGCTTTTACAACGGGACGATCTCGCTTTAAAACATTTTTTGGCAGCCTTGAAAATCGAAAAAAAATTTAATAATCGATTGGGCTTGGCCATTAATTACCAAAATATCGGTTCCATTTATGAGCATAAAGGCAATTATGATAAAGCCTTGGAGTATTATCGAAAATCATTGGCATATAATCAGCAGATTCATTCTAAAGTTGGCAAAATTATCTGTAATACCAGTATCGGTAATTTATATTTAAAACAAGGAAAGGTGAAACAAGCTTTGGCCACGATAAAACCTAATTTGAAATTGGCTAAAGCTTTAGGTGATGCGTATTATATGGCAGATATTGATGTCAATTTGGGCAAGGTTTATCTGCAAAATAAAGATTACAAGCAGGCAGAAAAATTTCTGATCAAAGGCCTGGCTATTGCTTTGGATAAAAAGATTCCTTCTGTTGCACAAGAGGCTTACAAAGAATATTCCATTTTAAAAGAAAAACAGGGCAATTATGAAGAAGCCT
>WGDF01000279.1 GCA_015493405.1 Flavobacteriaceae bacterium | reverse complement strand
CCCAACCTAAAACCTTTAATAATTCAAAAAAACTTAATCCAACAAGCCTCACAAAGTGCTGAAATTAAGAGTTTGGAAGAAGTTGTAAAAGCCAAATCTTTCCAACAAAAAATGGCCTATAGTAAATACATCCCAAAAATCGCCCTCAAAGGACACTATGAATTTATCGATAAAGATTTGTCACTATTAGATCCTAAATGGTATATCGGAATCGGTGCCAAATGGCAAATTTTTGATGGTTTAAAATCATATGATAACGCCCGCAAAACAAAACTGGATGCGGCCGTTTATCAAGAAAAAATCAAAGAAACCCGAGATTTACTAAAATTGGCCGAAACCAATGCCAAACTTAACTATCAATTGGCTCAAAAACAGATCATTCGCCATCAAAAAGCGGTGGATTTATCTAAAGAAACCTACAATCTAATCAATAAAGAATATCAAAACGGCTTGGTTAGTATCACCGAAGTTCTAGATGCTTTAACCCATTGGCAAACGGCTGATTTTAATCTGCAAAAGGCTTATTTTAAACAAAGACAAGCTGCTGTAGAATTGTTATATCGTAAAGACCAGTTAGCCCGATTAATTCAATAAACCAATGAAAATGAAAAATATGAAAAGATTTATAAACTTAAGCATTTTGTTGGCCATCCTGCTCAATACAGCTTGTAGCCGGCCAAAGATAACCGATTTACGCGGTAAAGTTAAATTGGAAACTATTAATTTGAGTAGCAAAGTTCCGGGAAGAGTTCAAACCATAAAAGTTTCCGAAGGACAAAAAGTCCATAAAGGAGATACCTTATTGATTCTAAATATTCCGGAAATTGAGGCAAAATACGACCAAGTACAAGGTGTTGTAGAAGCAGCCCGAGCACAGTTACGCATGGCTTATAAAGGAGCCACTATTGAACAAATTAAACAGATAGACGGTAAGTTAGCGGCGGCTCAAGCACAACTCAATTTTGCTAAAAATTCATACCAACGGCTTAAAAATATGTATCAAGATTCTCTTATCCCGCCTCAAAAATTTGATGAAGTCAAAATGAAATGGCAAATGGCTCAAGCCCAAGTCGCGGCAATCAAAGCCAAACAAAAAGAAATTTTAAAAGGCACCCGAAAAGAAGTCATCGCCCAAGCCAAAGGCCAAATGGAACAAGCCTTAGGAAAACTCAAAGAAGTAAATAGCGCTTTGTCTGAAAAATATATTACAGCGCCCCAAAATATGAAAGTTGAAACCATCAGTTTGAAAGAAGGAGAATTAGCTACGCCGGGTTATACGCTAATTACCGGCTATCTGCCTCAAAAAGTTTATTTCAGATTTACCGTTCCTGAATCCAAAATACATCAATTTAAAGTAAATCAGGTATTAAATCTTACTAATCCCTATACTAAGAAATATTTTAAAGGTAAAATCATTGCCATCAAACAACTACCCAAATATGCCGATATAACCGCCCCTTCAGAAGCTTACCAATTGACGGAGTCCGTCTATGAATTGAAAATAAGACCGGTTTCACCTATAAATGATGATGAACTTTATCAAAATGCTGTCATCTTGATAAAATAAATCCTATGAAAAAGTTTGTAAAATTACTTAAAAAAGAATTTAAACGCATCTTTAAAAATGATGTGGTCATGGCTATTTTTTTCGGAGCGCCACTCGCCTATGGATTACTATTTGGGTATGTTTATCAAAAAGCAAAAGTAACCGATATACCGATTATAGTAGTTGATGCAGATCAAAGCCCATTATCCGCTAAAATAATAGAAGCCTTAAATGATACGGAAGCCTTAAAAATTGTAAAAATAGCTTATGACACCAATGGCTTGCGCAATATGATGATCAAAAATGCTGATGCAGCTATCATAGAAATTCCTAAAGATTTTGAAAAAGATATTTTACAAAAACGCTATCCCGAAATCAATGTGGAATTGGATATGAGCAATATCTTAATTGCCAATTTTGCCAGTAAAAACATACAACGCGTGCTGCAGACCCTTAAAGCCGGTATTGAAATTGAAGGCTTAAACAAACAAGGCATGCCCCGAGCACAAGCCTTAAAAAGTTTTGAGAGTTTTAAAACCAATTATCACAAACTCTACAATCCAAACAGTAACTACGAATATTTTATGCTTCCCGGACTTTTAGGCGCCATTATGCAACAGGTTATCTTTTTAGGATTGGCACTGGTTTTTGCACGCGATTTTGAAGATGGCTATTTCAGAGAGTTACTTAAAGTCAGTAAAAATCCCTTATATCTGATTGCACTTAAAGCCTTCCCCTTTATCATTTTATCCATAATAGACTGGGCGCTGCTCGGCGCTTTTTTACAATGGTTTCAAATTTATTTACATTTGTTTAATCTCCCCATGTTATTATTAATCAGCTTATTAACACTAGCTGCTATGATGATTGGCATGTTATTTTCCATCCTAATTCCCAGTCAATTAAAAGCAACAGAATTTTTGATGGTCATTTCAACTCCTGCTTTTATTTTAAGCGGTTTTACCTGGCCTGTTATGGCCATGCCGCATTGGATTCAAAGCATTTCCAACTGGAT
>WGDF01000278.1 GCA_015493405.1 Flavobacteriaceae bacterium | reverse complement strand
CTATTGCATAAGTTATGGCTTAAAAATACCCGAGAACTTTATAGTATTGTTTCGGGTATCATTATAGGTTATGTTATAGCTTTGTTATGACAATTATTTCACTCTGATTTTTTGTCCCACTTTGATATAGTTACCGTGGAGATGATTTAGTTTTCTGAGTTTTTTGATGCTGACTTTATAGTTGATGTGAATGCGGTAGAGCGTTTCACCGGGTTGCACTATATGATACGTTCCCTTATCCTCTCGCATTTGTGTTGGAGCCGGAGTTGTTGCCGGAGTTTTGGTTTCTTCAATTTTTTCTTCGACTTTGGTTTTAGAATTAGTCGGAATTTTAACCACACTACCAACGGCAATCTTACCATCCTTTAAGTTATTGAGCCGGCGTAAAGTTTCAATATCAACCTTGAAGGATTGGCTCAAAGAAAAAAGTGTTTCTCCTTGTTTGACCACATGTAATGTGATATTTTTATCATTAACTTCCGTTTTTTGTGGCGTTGCTTCAGTTGTTTCTTTAACCGCTTCCTTTTCTTTAGTATCGGGAACAGTTGCTTCATTTTGATCCGTTTCTTGAGTTGTGCCAGATTCAGATGCTGTGTTATTATCGCTCTCGGTTAAGACTAAAATTTGTCCTTTATAAATATCAAAATCATTTAAGTTATTAATGCGTTGGATATCTTTTACCGGCACATTAAATTTTCTTGAAATGGTAAAAAGCGTTTCACCTTCTTGGACTTCATAAATAAACTTCTTTTTTTGATTTTGATGGTTATTTTCAATTTCAGAGACTTTGACACTCATATTAGCCAAAACATCTTTATCCAATTTAGAGAGATTGTATTTATTGATGATATATATCAATTTATCCGGATAACTGGGATCTGTAGCATATCCGGCTTTTTTTAAACCGCGAGCCCAAGCTTCATAATCTGTTTTGGGGAGTCTAAACAAGAAGGCATAGCGTTTGCGCCCGGCCAAAAATTTGGAATGATCTTTAAAGGATTCGGTCGCATTATTATACTTTCTAAAACATTCTTGAGCTTTATTATCGTCATGTAAAATTTTCTCACCACGCCAATCATCATGGCATTTGATACCAAAATGATTTTTGCCTTCTATAGCCAAACGACTTTTACCGGCTTGTGATTCCAACACACCTTGAGCCAATATGATACTGGCAGGAACGCCATATTCTTTCATTTCTTTTTTGGCGACATCTTCATATTTTGCAATATATCTTAGGGTCGCAAAATCTAAATTTTTATCAGTCGTCTCCAAGTTTTTAGCCTTGGGTTTAATTTTTTTTGAAGTTTTATTTTCAGTTTTGGATGTAACAGTTTTTTTTGAACCGGCACAACTATTCAAAATGAGAAGGGTCAAACTTAAAAGCAATAATTTTTTCATAGGAATAATTTATTTACCAAACTATATTAAAGTTCAATATCTCACAAAGTTACTAATTTTTTAAGTAAAATTTTATAAATGCCGATTTTAACACTTATATTTTTAATAAAGGGAGTGATTTGGCTTTTAATCGCTTATTCATGCCCAATCTACCCTGAAGTCCTCCGGTATGAATGGCTAGTATTTTGCTCCCTTTAGGAAAATAATCTTTTTTAATCAAATCGATAATACCATAAAGCATCTTACCGGTATATATAGGGTCGAGCGGTAAATTGTGCAAGGTATGAACCATATTAATAAATTCAGCCAATTTCTTATCAATCTTTGCAAAACCACCAAAATGGTAATCTCTGATGAGTGTCCAATTTTGCGACTGGGCATATTTAGCAATATCTCTGTGTAAAAAATTTTCTTTAAGTGCCGGAAAACCTAAAACTTTTTGGTGTGGTTTGGCCGAATTGATTAATCCTGCAATAGTGCCACCGGTTCCAACTGCCGAACAAATATAATCGAATGAATAATCTTCAGGAGTTAAAATTTCTTCAGTGCCTTTTACTGCTAACTCATTCGTCCCACCCTCCGGAACCAAATAAAATTTGCCGAATAATTGAAAAAGATTGGTTATAAAATCAGGATTGGTTTTCTGTCTATAAGCTTTACGACTGACAAAATGCAATTGCATGCCTTGCGAAACAGCAAAACGCAATGTTGGGTTTTCTCGCAATGTCTTTTCAAAGTTCTCACCGAGTTCATCGCCACGGATTACACCAATGGTTTTAATCCCCAATTCTTTTCCGGCTGCAGCCGTAGCTGCAATATGATTACTAAAAGCACCACCGAAAGTCAATATAGTATCATAGCCCTTTTCTTG
>WGDF01000277.1 GCA_015493405.1 Flavobacteriaceae bacterium | reverse complement strand
CCCAAAATACCGATGCCTAATAAGGCGACTAATACTTTTAAAATTCCTGAATTGTTTTTTTGTGTTTCCATAAGATTGTTTGTGTTAATTTGCAAATTTAAGTTTAAAATATAGAATATACAACGTTAAGGGCTTAAAATTAGTATTTTAAGCTTAATTTATTTTTTTCGGGTTACAATAAAATCTTTTAAATAAAAAGGTTCAAAATAAGCAATATCTTCAAAGGATTGATTTAAAAACTTTTGAAAAGCGAGTTTATGCAGCTCTTTCGCTGAGGGATAAACTTTATTTATAAAACGAGCATGGGAATCTATGGTGATTTTTTTAGTTTTTTCTACGGCATCTCCTATAAAAAAAACAGGTTTCTCATCTAAATAATTTTGAAAAGGATTTTCTTCTAATAAATCAGCTTGAACCGCCCTAATCAATTGGTGGTCGTGGTTATAAACAGCACTGTAAACTTCCATACGACGCGCATCAATCAATGGTATAATATAGCCAGCTTCGATCTTTACTTTTTCCGCTAGTGATTGTAAGGTGGAAATTCCGATTAATGGAATGCCAAGTGTATAAGCTAAGCCTTTTGCAGCGGATACGCCTATGCGCAGACCGGTATATGATCCGGGACCTTTACTCACGGCAACAGCATCTAACTGTTTTGCCTTTAGTTGATTTTTTTGTAATATTTCTTGTATAAATACGTGCAGTTTTTCGGCATGTGAATAGCCTTCACCGGTATATTCGATAACATCTATAACGGTGTCATCTTTTCCTAAAGCGACAGAACAATTTTTAGTAGCTGTTTCTATGTTTAATATATAGGTCAAAATCTTTTCAAAAATTTCCCGTCTTGCAGGAGCAAAAACGGGAATGTAAAAATAAAATTTATGGTCTCGGATTATTTTTTATGAGCAGCTTCATATGCGGCATCTAATTCTTTTAAAACCGCGTCGGTAATATCATTTTTGGCATCGCCATACATCAGGGCGCCGGTATTGTTTTTACCGTAAATATATTTGTAACCGTTTTTTTTGCCATATTTATCAAAGAATTCATATACTTTTTTAATAATAGAATCCGTTTGTTTTTGCATTTCGGCCGTTAACTTAGCGCTTTCTTGTTGCTGCATTTGTTGGATAATTTGTTGTTTTTGATACAATTCCTGATCCTTTTTTTGAGCTTGTTTTGGGGGCATTTTTTGAACTTTTTGTTGAAAATCTTTAACTTCAGCTTGCCATCGTTTAACAATAGAATCAAATTTTTTACTAAACGCTTCTTGTTTTTGTTTAAAAACGGCTTCTTGAGCTTTGATGCCTTTATATTCTTTAAAGATAGTTTCGGTTTTGACAAAAGCTGTTTTAGCTTCTTTTTGTTGACAAGCTGTTAATAAGCTAATGCCCAACAAGATTAAAATAATTTTTTTCATAATTTGGATTTTATTAATTTTTATTTCGTGCAAATTTAAGCTATTTTTATAAAACAGCCCATTCTTGTCATCTCATTTAATTTTCGTAATTTTACCTCAATTAAACCCTAAATTATTTTTTATGAAAATAGAAGTGTCAAATGGTGAGATCGTCGATAAATTAACGATTATTGAGATTAAATTAAAACATATCAAAGATGAAAAAAAGCTTAAAAATCTAAAAAAGGAATATGAAGTTTTAGATGCGGCCGTTCGGCAAATAATCTCTAAAGACCACGAGTTATACCAAGCTTTGCTTGATGTAAACCAACAATTGTGGGATATTGAAGATACGATAAGAGATTTGGAACGGGCTAAAGATTTTGGCGATAAATTTATTGAAACGGCGCGGGCTGTTTATTTTACCAATGATAAACGTTCGGAAGTCAAAAGACAGATTAATGAGCTAACGGGATCGGACTTGATGGAAGAAAAATCATACCAAAAATACGA
Organism: Flavobacteriaceae bacterium; assembly: GCA_015493405.1. Taxonomy (GTDB): domain Bacteria; phylum Bacteroidota; class Bacteroidia; order Flavobacteriales; family Flavobacteriaceae; genus WGBX01. The sequence continues at coordinate 1,018 of WGDF01000277.1, read as the reverse complement.
TTAGAAAGCGATTATTCTAAAAATTAACTCAAAATATTTTTTTGCATAATGACTGAACAAAATCCCTCTATAAAACCGGAAACAACCCGAAAAAAACTCTTTTTGCTAGATGCTTACGCGTTGATATTTAGAGCTTTTTATGCTTTTATTAAAAATCCACGCATCAACTCCAAAGGTTTGGATACATCGGCTATTTTTGGTTTTCTCAATACTTTGATGGATTTGATTCGGCGCGAAAAGCCCGATCACCTTGCTGTTGTTTTCGATTTGGGTGGCTCCAAAGAACGCAGAGAACTTTATGAAGATTATAAAGCCAACCGACTTGAAACACCGGAAGGCATTCAATTGGCTGTGCCATATATCAAACAGATTTTGGCAGCGATGCACATTCCGGTTATCGAATTGGAAGGTTGGGAAGCTGACGATTTAATTGGCACTCTGGCCAAACAAGCCGAGAAGGAAGGTTTTGAAGTATATATGGTTACGGCAGATAAAGATTTTGCTCAACTCGTAGATGACCATATCTTTTTGTATAAACCATCGCGGATGGGTAATGGTATTGAAATTTGGGATGTCGATAGAGTCAAAGAAAAGTTTGGGGTAGAGCGACCGGAACAAGTTATCGACTTTCTGGGAATGATGGGTGATAGTGTCGATAATATCCCCGGATTGCCCGGTGTAGGAGAGAAAACAGCTAAAAAATTTCTGGCGCAATTCGGTTCCATGGAACAACTCCTTGAAAATACAGACCAACTCAAAGGGAAGATGAAAGAAAAGGTTGAAGCCCATAAAGAACTGGGTTTATTGTCAAAAAAACTGGCGACTATCAATACTACAGCACCCATTAAATTCGATGAATCACAATACGAACTCAACACCCCTGATTTTGAACAAGCCAATGCTATTTTTAAGGAATTGGAATTTAGAAGAATAGCCGAACAATTCAACCGCTTATTTCGTCCGGAATTAAATCAGCAACAAGCCGGTCAATCCGCAACAATGCAAGCAGGCTCTCAAT
>WGDF01000276.1 GCA_015493405.1 Flavobacteriaceae bacterium | reverse complement strand
TTTGATTTTAAATCCATATTGATTTTTAAACCGAATGATAAGTTGAATATTCACACAACTTTACACAGTGTCAGTGAACGCAGTTACGCTGTAGGATTAGATAAAAGTTTAAAACCTTACACTGATTTTAATTTGGGTATCCGCTACAATATTAACAAGCAATTAACCGGATTTGTCGAAGCTTATAATTTGCTCAATCAAGACTATCAAATCTATTATATGTATCCGGTTCAGAAGTTACAATTTATGGCCGGTGTTGCTTATCGGTTTGACATTCCGGTTCAAAAGTAGTATATTTACATTTTAACTTTAAAACTTTACCGCTATGAAAAAGAATGTAGGAAATATGGATAAACTCATCCGGCTGATCGTTGCCGTAGTCATTTTTATTTTGGTTTATACCAACAAAATTACCAATCCGACTTGGCAATATATCCTATTGGTTGTGGCATTGATTGCTGCCATTACATCTTTGATTAATTATTGCCCGATTTACAGTCTTTTGGGTATTAATACTTGTAAAAAGACAAAGCAATGAGCGTCCGGAATTTAAATTAAAAAAAACCTGCTTCAATCAAGCAGGTTTTTTTATATTTTTTAAAGAACAGGTTTAAATTGTTCCAGGAATCGCATATCGTTTTCATAGAACATACGGATGTCGGGAATTTGATAGAGCAACATAGCAATTCGTTCAATTCCCATTCCAAAAGCAAATCCGGTATATTCATCGGGGGCAATATTCATATTTCTTAAAACATTAGGGTCAACCATTCCGGCACCCATAATTTCTAACCATCCGGTTCCTTTGGTAATGCGATAATCGGTTTCTGTTTCCAAGCCCCAGTAAATATCCACTTCGGCACTGGGTTCGGTAAAGGGAAAATAGGAAGGGCGCAGGCGTATTTTGCTTTTGCCGAACATTTCTTTGGTAAAATATAATAAGGTTTGTTTCAAATCGGCAAAACTCACACCTTTATCAATATAGAGTCCTTCAACTTGATGAAAAATACAATGTGAACGAGCCGAAATATCTTCGTTACGATACACGCGTCCGGGTGAGATTGTTCTAATAGGAGGCTGATGGCTTTCCATATAACGGGTTTGAACTGAGGAAGTGTGGGTACGCAAAAGCCAATCGGGGTTTTGTTGTAAAAAGAAAGTGTCTTGCATATCGCGCGCCGGATGATATTCGGGTAAATTGAGTGCTGTGAAATTATGCCAATCATCTTCTATTTCGGGACCTTCGGAAACATTAAAGCCAATATGTTTAAAGATTTCTATAATTTTATTTTTGACTAAAGATATAGGATGACGGCTGCCGATTTCAACAGGGTAGCCGGGACGGCTTAAATCCAGTCCGGTTAAATTATCATCGGTGGCATTTTCGAGTGCTGCTTTAAGTATATTGACTTTTTCAGTTGCAGCTTGCTTGAGTTGATTTATTTTTTGTCCGAATACTTTTTTCTCTTCATTGGGAACATTTTTAAATTCGGCAAATAGCTGATTTAAAATACCTTTCTTACCTATGAATTTAATACGAAAAGCTTCAACTTCTTTAAGATCTTGCGTGCTGAAATTATTTACTTCTTCGAGATATTGGTCTATTTGTTTAATCATTGGTTCAATTATTTGATGATACAGTTTATGATAATTTGCGTGTTCCTACTTTTGTATGGGGTTATACGATGCTGCCCTTTCTACTTCCATTTCGCACTTATTTTATTCTTTTAACATAGAGTTGCACAGCGTTTCATATGTTTTTTTCTTAATTCCTTAGTTTTCCCTTTATCAAACTGATAACTTGTTACTCACCTGTAAATTTATCTAACTCTAGTTTTTCGTGAAAATAATCGACAAAATCGAGCATCGTTTCAGTCATCTTTTCATCATTGGTTGCTCTACGGTACACCTCAGCCATAGACTTCAAACTTTGATAAAAAAAGACCTGCATTTCTTTAAGTTTCATATTTTTGGTCCACAAATCCATGCGTAAGGTTTCTTTTTTTTCATCATTCCAGACTGAAATCATCATAGCTTCGGCTGATTCATGGTCAATTCCGGCATCATCAGCAGACCAATTCATTTTCTCAGGAATGCGATTTTCATCCAGTTCAACTTCAAATATTACTTTACTTTGGTGTTTTACAGCCATTATCTTTTGGGTTTATATTTTGATTTTTTAAAAATTTCTTCTTCGGGTAAGCGAATCATTTTTTGCAAAGATACTTTATTTTTTTTCATGAATGAACGAACAATTTGCCAACCGATATAGCGTCCGATATACCCCGGACTGTGCAAATCTTGTTCACTGTAAAATTTACTGTAGGGCGCCAAATTTAAAAATCGTATATCTAAATTTGGTAAAGTGCTGTAAAGTAATTCCCTATCGATAAAATACTGCCAAACACCTTCTTCATTAGCTTTTGCCCATGCCATTTTTTTGGCAGAATAGCCGATTTTCAAACGATCCGGTGTTTGGGGTAAGTAGGCATCAAGCAAGTATAATTTTTTACCATAATTGATCATTTTTGACAAAAAAGTTTTGCTTTTAGGCGGTGTTACTTGACTTTCGACTATACTTTCGGCTATCGCAACCGGTATATTTTCCGGATTCATATTTTGTTTGATATAGAGTGGAATACCTTTGTAAATTCTGTTTTTTGTGCCTAGGAAATTGTCTAATGCCAGTAATTGCAAACTATCGACATAAACGGCTTTTTTCAGATAATTCCAATCGGAATATAGGGTAATGATTTTGGGTGTTTTAAATTTTGGAAAATAATATTTAAGGTGTTTATAGACCTCTGTAACAGCCGGTTTGTAAGTTTGCAAATTGGGAAAGACGCTATCGACTTGGGTTTTTAAATCCAATAATAGAGAATCTTGCATTTTTTTGCGCCAGATACTATCCGGAACTTGCGCCGGAAACATAAAAGGATATTTTTGTTTGATTTGTGGTAATTTTTGAATGGGTTGTCCATAAAAATCCAAGTCAAAACGCAATATTTGAACCTTTACCGGTATTTGAGATACATTTATGTCTAACGGATTTTTGTGGTGGCAAGATGTTAAAGCCAACAACAACCCAATACTCAAAATAAAGGAATTGATTATCCGTTTCATAGGGTAAAATTTAATTGCAAAATTACAAAATCATTCGGGCTCTGCAAAAAATTATTATCTTGCAATAAATTAGATGAATCTATCGTTTATAGTGAACATATGAAAAAAATATTTTTTTTTATTGCAATTATTTTGTCTTTAAATGTTTGGTCTCAGACTAAACATTTTGAAATTAAATGGCAACTGAATATATTACAAAAGCAAAATACGCTTAAGCCTGATGAACCGGTGCTTTTTCAATCCGAAAATTACCAATATACGCCTGAAAATATTATTTTTTCGCAAGTATGGCATAGTCCGGCTTTGATTGATACAAAATCGATAAAATTAATTCATGTAAAATACAGTCAAATTGCGACAAGTATAGTTAATCGATTGAAATTGAGTAATATAAAAAGTTCATTTCAGCCGGTTCTGAAAACATCTTATGCCCGTGATGATATTTTTGCTACTTTTGAAATCAATACGATTATTCAAAAAAACGGGCAATTTTATAAACTCGACGCCTTTGATATACAGTTTGCTTATGCAGCACAAAGTCGTCGTCTGCAGAGTCAAAATATTTATGATAGCCGGTGGGCAACAGGCAAATGGTATAAATTTAAGATTGATCAATCCGGTGTTTACAAATTGAGCAAATCCTTTTTAAAAAGTTTGGGAATAGATGTCAATAATGTGGACCCGCGAAAAATTAAAATTTTCGGCAATGGGGGCAAAGTCATGCCTCTAGGTAATAGCATACCTTATCCTGAAGATATATCCGAAGAGGCCATTGAAGTGGTGGGCGAACAAGACGGTATCTTTGATGACAATGATTATCTTCTTTTTTATGCACAAAGTGACAAAGAATGGTCTGACGATTATGATTCCAATCTCAATATTTATACCAACAACACCTATTATTATGTGCAAATAGATGGTCAAAATGGCAAGCGTATCCAAGCTTATCAAGCGCCTGTGGGTACGCCTGTTGAAACTTACACCGAGTATCAAAATCGAAAATTTTATGAAAGAGACAAAACTATTTTTACTTATATGGGACGCAAGGTTTTTGATGCGCCTTTAGATTTAAGTGATAATAATATCAAAACTGTTAAATTTGAATTTGACCATAGAGATACATCCAAACCGGTATTTTACAAAGTAAAAGCAGCAACTAATAAAGCGTCGACTGCTTTTGAAGTAAAAATAAACGGGCAATCTATGGGACAAGTAAGTTATAG
>WGDF01000275.1 GCA_015493405.1 Flavobacteriaceae bacterium | reverse complement strand
TAGGATCGCCATCAGGTTGAAAAATTAAATCTCCAAATAACATTTTGCCAACGATTTTGCCACTGTAAAACAACTTGGTTTTATAATGATAATCTTTGCCTAATTGATCAATAGCGGTCAATGTATATAAAAGTTTCAGATTGGAAGCCGGCGCAAAACTATGCTTCGCATTAATATTGATTACTTCTTTGCCCGTACTTAAGCTGCGAATAGAAATACCGTAATGGGCATGTTTTAATGCCGGTGCTTGTTTAAACGCCGTCAACGCCGAACTGCTTTTAATATTCTTTTCAAATGTTTTGGTTTGTCCCGAAACATTAAAAATCAGACTTAAAAACAGGATAGAAAATAATGATCTCATAATATTAATGATTTAATGATTTTTATTCAAATTTATTCGCCAACTGCCCACAAGCGGCATCGATATCTTGTCCTTTGCTACGACGCACCGTTACAATGATACCGGCATCAGACAAAGCTTTCTGATAAGCCGCTATAACATGATCGGCAGCTTGTTGAAAAATATCAGTATCATCAATCTGGTTATATTCAATCAAATTGACTTTCGAAGGTACTTTTTTGCAATAATCCACCAGTGCTTTTATAGATTTTTCATCATCATTAATCCCTTTAAATACCAAATATTCAAAGGTAATTCTAGATTTGGTTTTACCATACCAATATTGCAAAGCCGATAATAGCATTTTCAATCCACCTTGTCGCTGATTGACCGGCATAATCCGCGTGCGCACCTCATCAATAGCTGCATGCAAAGACACTGCCAAACCAACTTTAGCATTGTCATCAGCCATTTTTCTAATAAACTTAGGGATACCACTAGTTGAAATAGTGATGCGTTTGGGCGACATACCTAAGGCTTTGTCAGAGGTAATTTTTTCAATAGCAGACATCACATTATTATAATTGAGCAGTGGCTCACCCATGCCCATAAAAACGATATTGGAAAGTGGATGGCCGTAATATTCTTTACTCTGCAAATCGGCTTCCACCACTTGATCTACGATTTCATCCGGTGTCAGATTACGCATATTTTTAAGGCGTGCCGTGGCGCAAAATTTGCAATCCAACGCGCAACCTACTTGCGACGAAACACAAGCTGTTGTGCGTTTAGCAGTCGGAATAAGTACCGATTCTACCACCAGATTGTCTTTGAGCCCGACGGCATTTTTGATGGTGCCATCTGTGCTGCGTTGAAAATATCGAATTTGAATATGTGGAATACTGAAATGTTGATCGAGAAAAGCACGCAAATCTTTAGAAAGATTCGTCATCTCATCAAATGTTCGCGCATTTTTTTTCCAGAGCCACTCATATACTTGTTTGGCGCGAAAGGCTTTCTCGTTGTGTTCAACAAAGAAACCAGATAATTCTTCCAATGAAAAACTTCGGATATTAGGTTTGTTATTCATATTTTACAAAGATAATTTATTTCAAGATACCAAACTTAAAGAAATAAAAAGGCTGCTCTCATATAGAACAGCCTAGGGTAAAATTTTAAAGTTTTTCTCATTTTTAATCCAAAAACCTAATATCCCAAATACCGCGTAACTCACCGGCTTTAAAGCCTGTAGCTTGATCATTAGGATACTTCTCTTTAATTAATTGCGCTATTTTTTCAGGTATTTCTTGACCCGGCGTGCCATGACATTTCAAACAGGCATTTTTAATTTTGATAGGTGCATAAAAATGAACATAACCTTTTGCATCTTTCATCACGACAGGCGCCATAGGCTTGTGCTCTTTTTGCAATTTTAGATATTCATTTAAAACAGCTTCTTCATCAATATCGGGCTTGTTATTTGGATTTCTCAGTTTATGAGATGTTCTTTTGATAACAACATGATGTGCTTTTCCCATACTATCCGTTAGTTTCAAAGCATTTTTTTGGCAAAAATCGACTACACCGGACAAGCCTTCTTTGGCTGCAACAGCTTCAATTTTAGATTTAAAAGCTTTAAAAGTGGTTTTAGCAATTACCATCCCTTTTAATTTGTAAGCCTTTTGGTCAAAAGAAGGTTTTGCCGTTTTTTGGGTTGTCGGCTCAGACTTAGGTTTTTCTTTTTTGGTTTCATTTTGACAAGCGGATAAAACGGTCAAAATCATACTAATCCATAATATTTTTTTCATAATTGTATATTTTAAGGGGTATTTTTATTGATTTTTTTTGGTAATCCTTTTTTAATAGGCAAATGCAAATGGTTCCATTCATTGATGCCATAAACCATATTCACTATGTGTCTGAAACCCAATTTCTCAAAAATTGGAATTGCACGTGCACTACGATGACCGCTTCGGCAATAAATAAATATGGGCCGCAATTTATCAAAACCGGCTTTTTTGATATTCCGGACAAAATCTTGGCGATAATAATTGATTAAAACAGCGCCTTTCAAATGTCCTGAAGCATACTCTTGAGGCGTTCTGATATCTATAATTTGCGGATTATGAGCACGATTCAATAATTGAAAATAAATTTTTGCCCGATCATTTCTTACGGTCATTTCGGTTTTTTTGACATCCGAGACGAATTGTGCCGAAATAGGGCTGAAACTTATCAATAAAAATAATATTATATATAAGCGGAATAATTTCATAAATTATTTTATAAGTTTATAATGACACGCATGCAAAAATATGACATTTATCATAAACATACAAACGTTTTCTTTTTTAATCCGATTTATTAAAAAATCATAAATAAGCATAAAATACAGCAATTCTTATTATCTTTACGACACAAATCTTATGTATTATGAACCGTTCTGTTAAAAAACCATCTTACAAAGTCAAAGACTTGGCTCTAGCCGATTGGGGGCGAAAAGAAATTCGCTTAGCCGAAGCCGAAATGCCCGGCCTCATGGCCTTACGACAAAAGTATAGCACTTCAAAACCTTTGAAAGGCGCCCGAATTGGCGGCAGTTTGCATATGACCATTCAAACAGCGGTTTTAATTGAAACCTTAGCGGCATTGGGTGCTCAGGTACGTTGGACGACCTGTAATATTTTTTCGACACAAGATCACGCCGCTGCCGCCATAGCCAAAACCGGCATTCCCGTTTTTGCTTGGAAGGGCATGAGTGAAAAAGAGTATGATTGGGCCCTGGAACAAGTTTTATACTTTGATGATGAACAAGCTTTGAATATGATTTTAGATGACGGGGGCGATTTAACGAACAAAGTATTAAATAAGCATCCTAAACTGGTTAAAGGTATTAAAGGTATTTCCGAAGAAACCACTACAGGCGTTCATCGTTTATATGAACGCATGCGTAACGGCACTTTACCTGTTCCGGCTTTTAACGTCAACGACTCTGTAACTAAATCAAAATTTGACAATAAATACGGCTGTCGTGAGTCAGCTGTAGATGCAATCCGTCGGGGCACGGACTTGATGCTGGCCGGAAAAGCAGTGGTCGTTGCCGGATATGGTGATGTAGGCAAAGGAACCGCTGCATCTTTCAGAGGAACAGGCTCAAGAGTAATCGTTACCGAAATTGATCCCATCTGTGCCTTGCAAGCCGCTATGGAAGGTTATGAAGTCAAAAAAATGGATGATGCCATAAAAGAAGCCGATATTATCATAACAGCTACCGGCAATAAAGCTATTATTCAAGCCAAACATTTTAAAATGATGAAAGACAAAACTGTTGTGGCCAATATCGGACATTTTGACAATGAGATTGACATGGCTTGGCTGGAAAAAAATTACGGCCATACTAAAGACACCATCAAACCACAAGTTGATAAATATACGGTCGATGATCACGATATTATTGTATTGGCCGAAGGCCGCTTGATGAATTTAGGCGTGGCAACCGGACATCCCAGCTTTGTGATGAGCAACTCCTTTACCAATCAAGTCTTGGCACAAATGGAACTGTGGCAAAACAGCGAAAAATATGAAAACAAGGTCTATATGTTGCCCAAACATTTAGATGAAATGGTGGCACGCTTACATTTGGCTCATCTGGGCGTAGAATTAGACGAATTGACTGAAGACCAAGCTGCCTATATCGGTGTAAAAAAAGAAGGTCCTTATAAACCTGATTATTATCGTTATTAATAAAAAATGGTAAGTTTGACCGGTAAATTTGGTTAAAGTATTTAATATTCCTTAATTTTGTAAAAAAATGAAGCTGAAAGGTTTTCGCTTCAGAAAAACCAAAGCGGTAATTTTATAAACCGTTTAATAAGATGAAAGCCAATATTTTATTTAGAAAAAATTTATGTTAAGACAAGGATTATATCAAAAATTGCAACAAAAACTGACACCGCAGCAGATTCAATTAATGAAACTGATACAGTTGCCAACCATAGAATTTGAACAGCGCCTTAAACAAGAAATAGAAGAAAATCCGGCTTTGGAGGAAGGTAAAGAACAAGATGAAAACGATGAATTTGATAATCAAACGGATTTAGAAGACGAAGCTGAAATTATAGAAGCACCGGATATTAATGTTGATGAATACCTCAGTGATGATGAAATCCCCGATTACCGCTTAAAGTCCAATAACTATGCTGCTGATGATGATGATAAAAAAGTACCTTACGCCCAAGGGGAGACTTTCACCCAATATCTAAAATCTCAACTCAGTGCCTTCCCGCTCAATGAAGAACGGCGAAAAATAGCCGAATTTCTCATTGGTAGCATTAATGAAAATGGCTATTTACGTCGTGAAATTATAGAAATTGTAGACGATTTGGCTTTTACAAGCAATATTATGACAACTGAAGAAGAAGTTGAAAAAGTTTTGCAACTGATTCAAGAACTGGATCCTCCGGGGGTTGGCGCACGCAATCTTAAAGAAAGTTTACTGATTCAATTGCGCCGTAAAAAACCAAATGAAGCACGCGAATTGGCCATCAAAATGTTAGAAAACGGCTTTGATTATTTTATCAATAAAAAATACAAAAAACTGATTGCCAAATTTGAAATTACCGAACAGCAACTCAAAGAAGCCATTAATGAAATAACCAAATTAAATCCGAAGCCCGGAAATGCTTTCAATTCAACAGGCTCATTCGTAGAACATGTTACCCCCGATTTCATCATCAATATTGATGGCGATGATTTGGAAGTCAGCCTAAATGCTAAAAATGCACCGGCTTTGCATGTTTCTCCGGCTTATACTGAAATGCTCAAAGGCTATAAGGAAAATAAAGAGAAAAGTCAGAAGGATGCAGTTATGTTTATCAAACAAAAACTCGATTCCGCCAAGTGGTTTATCGATGCCGTAAACCAACGACGGGATACACTTTTACGCACGATTACAGCCATAGCCGATTATCAAAAAAATTATTTTTTAACCGGCGATGAACGTCAAATAAAACCGATGATTCTGAAGGATATTGCCGATAGAATTCAAATGGATATTTCAACAGTTTCCCGTGTAGCCAACAGCAAATATGTGCAAAGTCCTTATGGCGTGAAATTGCTGAAAGAATTTTTCTCGGAATCGATGAAAGATGCCCAAGGCGAAGATGTTTCAACCATAAAAATTAAAAATATTTTAAAATCTATAATAGCCAACGAAAACAAGCGCAAACCGCTCACTGATGAACAATTAGCCAAAGCGCTCAAAGAGAAAGGTTTCCCTATAGCCCGTCGGACCATAGCCAAATACAGGGAACAACTCGACATTCCCGTTGCTCGATTGAGAAAAGAAATCTGATGACTAAGTTCAGCGCCTCTAAAATGTTAAACTTTTCGGCTAAAATGATATCCTTTATTTGGCATCCTGTTTTTATGCCCTTATATACCGTTTTATGTTATTTTCATTTTACAACGCGGTATTTTTTACAACAGAATCAAGATTTTTTAAATCTTTATCTCTTGCTGGTCTCCATTATTATTCCTTTAGCATTTTTCGGCCTGATGTTTTATACCAAAAGTTTTTCCGGCTATCAATTGAGTCACCCTAAAGAGCGCCTGTTTTTCTCGGTCATTATGGCTGTTGTTTATTTAATTATTTTTCAAAAAATCATTCATTACCACCAATTTATGGAACTTTTTCCTTTCTTTTTGGGTATTTTTTTGGGCATTTCAGCTTTGGTTATCTATAATTTTTTTGGACAAAAACCCAGCATTCATGCTATGGCTGTAAGCGGAAGTCTTACATTTTTAATCATGTGGAGTTACTATACGCAAATCAATATATTGAATTATTTAGCCGTGTTTTTTATTATTGCCAGCCTTATTTTAGCCGCGCGCCTTTACCTCAACGCCCATGATTTCAAAGATCTTTTCAGAGGTGTTTTTATTGGTATCCTTATGCAATGCGTCAGCTTTTATGTTATTTGGTTGTATTTTTAACCAAAAAAACCGCCTAAATAGGCAGTTTTAATGGACTTAAAAAAGAATTTGAGTTTTACTTTTCAACTTTAATAGTTAAAATATTTCTTTTGGCGGCATTAACAACATTCTCGGCAATACTATCACTCAAAAAGTGCATAATACCTTGTCGGCCTCGTGTGGCTAAGGCTATTAAATCGGCATCTACTTTTTCAGCAAAATTAAAAATACCCTCTTGAACCGTATAATCATTGTAAATAACCGGTTTTAAGTTAGAATATTCAGGCACTTTTTTTAAGAAAGCCTCAAAAATATCATCCAATTCTTTTGAAGATTTAAAATTGGAAATCGTATTGACTCTTAATAAATAGATTTCAGGCTTAAACATACTCAAGAATTTCATTATTTTTTTAAATTCTTTTATATTCTGGCCTTTGAATTTACCGGCAATCACAACCTTGTCAATTTTAAACGCCGAAGCAGGTTTTTTAATGACCAAAACCGGAATTTTAGAAGTTCTTACAACTTTTTCCGTATTAGAACCGACAAAAAATTCTTCTAAACCACTGGTGCCGTGAGAGCCCATTATGATAAAATCTATGTGTTGCTTTTTGGCAAAATCTGCAATACCTTCTACAGGAGAATCTGTCATAACTTGTTCATAAACCGGAATTCCATCTAAGTAATCCTTATCTAAAAAGTCATCAAATTTATGGTGTGTTGCTTCAAACAACATCATAGCCATTGGTCCTTTAGGTACTTGGTTACCTTCAATAACATCTATTTCACTATTGGGAATATCCACAATATGTAAAACATAAATTTCACCGCCTATTTTGCGTGCAATTTTAGCAGCTACTTTTAAAGCTTCTTCAGATTTAGGTGAAAAATCAACCGGTACAAGAATTTTTTTCATAACATTTCTTTTTATGGTATAAATATAAGAAAAAAATGTATTCAAAAAAAAATTATCATTTAAAAAAAAAATGTATCTTTGCACTGAATTTATGGAGAAGAGTGGTATGGGGACTGATGTCCCCTATTTTTATACAATTATAAAATGAATTTCAAAGAAAAAGTTACCAAACTAGCAGATGCCGCATTAGAGGAACGTCCCGATATTTTTATTTTGGATTTTAAAATATCCGAAAATAATGATATCAATATTATAATTGACAGTGATACCGGTGCTACTATAGATGATGTTGTTTTTTTTAGCCGTCAAATAGAACACAATTTGGATCGCGAAGAAACAGATTTTTCTTTAACCGTTTCATCATTTGACATTACCAAACCATTTCATCTTAAAAGACAGTTTCATAAAAATTTGAATCGAAAAATAAAAGTTAAAACTGAAACCGGTGAAAAAGAAGGCCTCTTAAAAAGCATTGATAGCACCAAAATAATATTGGAAAACAAAGTAAGAGAACCTAAAAAAATAGGTAAAGGAAAAGTTACCGTAATCAAACAAGAAGCTATTCCTTTTGAAACCATTAAAGAAGCAAAAGTGGTTCTAAAATTTTAAAAATAAAACAGTGATATGAATAACAAAGAATTGGTTGAAGCCTTTCTGGAATTTAAAGACGAAAAAAACATTGACAAAGCCACCATATTGGCAATATTAAAAGATGTCATAGCTCACGCTTTGCGCAAAAGAAATGGCATAATCAAGAAGAAAAGAGACGGTAGCGAGCCCGATGAGGATAACTTCGATGTTATTATTAATCCCGATCGCGGCGATTTGGATATTTGGATTTACAGAAAAGTAATCCCCGATGACCAGTTTCCCATCAATGAGTACCAAGAGATTCATTTGTCAGACGCCAAAAAAATAGACCCTAACGTAGAAGTTGAAGAAGAAATTGATGAACCATTTCAATTGGTCAACCTTGGCCGTCGTGCTATCATTGCTCTTAAACAAAACCTTGAAAACCGGTTAACCGAATTCGATTTTATCAATTTACACAAATTCTTTAAAGAACGGGAAGGTGAACTTTACACCGCCGAAGTGCATCACGTGCGTCCCAATGCCGTTTATTTAATTGACGACGAAGGTAATGAATTAGTTCTGCCCAGAGACAGACAAATTCCTTCTGACAGATTTAGAAAAGGTGATAATATAAAAGGCATTATTGAAAAAGTTGATATGAAAGGGAATAAACCCGTCGTGATAATGTCCCGAACAGACAACCGTTTCTTAGAGAAACTTTTTGAACAAGAAATTCCTGAAGTCTTTGACGGCCTGATTTCAGTTAAAAAAATAGCCCGTATTCCGGGAGAAAAGGCCAAAGTTGCTGTTGATACTTACGATGATCGAATCGATCCGGTCGGCGCTTGCGTCGGCGTGCGCGGCTCGCGTATTCATGGTATTGTACGCGAATTGGGCAACGAAAACATTGATGTTATTAATTACACCGACAACGACAAACTGTTTATCCAACGTGCTTTAGGCCCGGTCAAAATTCAAAGATTGGAATTAGGCGAAAATAAAGATGGTAAAAAAACAGCTTTTGTTTATATGAAACCTGATGAAATTTCTAAAGCTATTGGAAAACGCGGTCAAAATATCAGATTGGCAACCGATATAACCGGCTACGAAATAGAAATTCAAAGAGAACAAGATGACGAGGATGTCGAGCTCACCGAATTTAGTGATGAAATCGATGAATGGATCATTCAAGAATTTAAAAAAATCGGACTGGATACTGCCAAAAGCGTTTTGGCTAATGATGTCGATGACTTAGTGCGCAGAACCGATTTAGAGGAAGAAACTATTTTGGAAGTCATACAAATTCTAAAAGAAGAATTCGAAAAATAAATTTATAGCAACCATATTGCATAAATTCAAATTAATAAAAAGAAAATAATTAAACATAATATGGCAAAAAAAATTACCATAAGACAGGTAATGCTTGAATTCAATGTTGGGCTGCAAACCGTTGTCGATTTTTTACAATCAAAAGATGTCGAAATAAAACGGGCAACCCCGCGTGCCCCTATTTCTGAGGAGGCTTATGCTTTATTGTTGCAAGAATTTCAGTCGGACAAAAATGTTAAAGACCAATCTGCAACCATCAAAAAAGAGCAAGATGAAGCCAAAGCAGAACTTAGAAAAGAAAAAGAAGAAGTTATTGCGCCAAAAGAAGAAGTTATTTCGGGACGGATTAAATTAGCCGGCCCAAAAATTGTAGGTAAAGTTGAAACACCTGCTAAACCTAAAAAAACCTCTGAACCGGTCGTTAAAAAGGAAACACCTCAAAAAACTGTTGAGAAAACTATTTCTGAAGAAACCCCTGCCCAAAAAACGGAAACACCAAAAGTTAAAAAAGAAACACCCAAATCTCCTAAAGATGCCGGAGTTTCGACTGATGAATCCGATAAAAAAGAAAAAGTTTCAGCAAAATCTAAATCGAAAAAAACTGAAAAATCTAAAAAGGTTGAGGCGCAACCGGTCGAAAAGCCCAAAGCAAAAAAAATAGCCAAGGCAACGAAAAACAAACCGGAAGCAGTTAAGGAAACACCTAAAGAGAAGGCAGAAGAGCCTGCTCAAGAAACTTCAGTTGAAAAAGAGGTTGTTCCAACTGAAATAAAAACCCAATATCAAAAACTGAAAGGGGTCAAATCTACCGGTGAAAAAATTGATTTGTCGCAATTTAACAAAAAACCTAAGAAAAAAGAAAAAACGACTTCTGACGATAAGAATAAGAAAAAACGTAAACGCAGAAGGATTTCAAATTCCGAAAAATCACAAGGTCAACACAAGTCAAACTACAAAGGAAAAAAAGGCAACTATAAAAAACCGGTAGAGAAAAAGGAAGTCACCGAAGAAGAAATCCAAAAGCAAATCAAAGAAACTTTGGAACGCTTGCAAGGCCGTGGTAAAAGTAAACGTTCTAAAATCAAACGCGAGGGCCGACAAAAAAGAAAAGAACAAGCCATTGCCGACCAAATCAAACAAGATGAGGAAAGTAAAGTCCTTAAAGTTACCGAGTTTATTACGGTAGCCGAATTGGCCAGTATGATGGATGTCCCTGTTACGCAAGTTATTACAGCCTGTTTCAATCTGGGATTAATGGTAACTATGAACCAACGTTTAGATGCCGAAACCTTGAGTTTGGTTGCAGATGAATTTAATTATGATGTTAAATTTGTCGATGCTGAAGAAGAAATTGAAGATGTCGAAATAGAAGATGCCGATGAAGATTTGATCAAACGTCCCCCTATTGTTACCATTATGGGACACGTCGATCACGGTAAAACCTCACTACTCGATTATATTCGTAAAGCCAATGTCGTTGCCGGAGAATCCGGAGGTATCACACAACATATCGGCGCTTATAAAGTTGCTTTAGACAATGGTGAAAAATTAACCTTTATCGATACGCCCGGTCACGAAGCTTTTACTGCTATGCGGGCGCGAGGTACCAAAGTAACAGATGTCGCCGTTATTGTGATTGCCGCCGATGATAATATTATGCCTCAAACCAAGGAAGCTATCAGCCATGCGCAAGCCGGCGGTGTTCCTATGATTTTTGCTATCAACAAAATTGACAGACCTGCTGCCAATCCTGAAAATATCAAACAACAATTGGCCAATATGAACCTTCTCGTAGAAGATTGGGGCGGTAAATATCAGTCTCAAGAAATCTCGGCCAAAACAGGCGAAGGTGTTGATGAATTATTAGAAAAAATTGTGCTGGAATCTGAAATGCTGGATTTAAAAGCCAATCCCAATAGAGATGCCGTTGGTACTGTTTTAGAAGCTGCCTTAGATAAAGGCCGTGGCTATGTTGCTGATATGCTCGTTCAAAATGGCAGTCTTAAAGTGGGTGATTATATCCTAGCCGGTAAATATCACGGTAAAGTCAAAGCAATGTATGATGAGCGCGATAAGAAAGTTAAAGTAGCTGAGCCTTCGACACCCGTTCGTATTTTAGGGTTAGATGGTGCGCCTACTGCCGGTGACCGCTTTAAAGTTTATGAAGATGAAAGAGAAGCTAAAAAAATAGCTCAAAAACGCGATCAAATTATCAGAGAACAACAAATGCGTGCTCAAAAACATATTACATTAGACGAAATAGGTCGTCGTATTGCACTGGGAGATTTCAAAGAACTGAATTTGATCATCAAAGGTGATGTCGATGGTTCTGTTGAAGCACTTTCCGATTCGTTACAAAAATTATCGACCGAAAATGTCAGTGTCAATATTATCCATAAAGCCGTCGGACAAATCACCGATACCGATGTTCATTTGGCTTCGGCTTCCGATGCTATTATTATCGGATTTAATGTCCGGCCCTCTGCATCAGCAAGAGCTATTGCCGAACAAGAGCAAGTTCAAATCAAAACTTACTCTATCATTTATGATGTCATCAATGATGTCAAAGAAGCTATGGAAGGTATGCTTTCTCCTGAAATTAAAGAAGAAATTACCGGAACGGCAGAAGTTAGAGAAACTTTCAAAATATCTAAAATCGGAACAGTTGCCGGTTGTATGGTTACAACAGGCAAACTATTCAGTCATTCAAAAGTAAGAATTATTAGAGAAGGTATCGTGATCTACGATGGCGAATTATCCTCTTTAAAACGCTTTAAAGATGATGTCAAAGAAGTGGCTAAAGGCTATGAATGCGGTTTGATGATTAAAAACTATAATAATATAGAAGTGGGAGATATTGTCGAAGGGTATAAAAACTACGAAGTTAAACGTAAATTATAAATCATACTTAACTCAAGCACACACACAACAAACAACAAAAAGGAAGCCCGAAAGAGCTTCCTTTATTATTATGAAAAAAACCAATTCT
>WGDF01000274.1 GCA_015493405.1 Flavobacteriaceae bacterium | reverse complement strand
TTGGAAGAAGGCGCTTTGGTGACTTTCTTTTACGGCAAAAGTATCAAATTGACTTTATGGCCTATTATGATTGGTTTTTTCGGACAATTATTTAGTCTGATTTTTATATTTTATATCGCCTTGGCCGCACTTATTCAAGGATTTTTATATGCCTTATTATTTGAAAAACATCAGAAAGAATAATGAAAGCCGACGAGATAAAAACGGTCGGTTTTAAATAACTGTAAAGTCAAATCTTTGTTTTTATAAGGATTGACAAATAGCAGACTTCCTACCACACCGATAGTTACTCCGGCCATTACATCGTAAATATCGTGCTTTCGAGCTTTAATGCGCGTATAGCCAACATAACTTGCCAGTAAATATGCAGGAATGCCAATTTTCCAACCATAACGTCTTTGTAAAAAAGTAGCTCCCGAAAAAGCTGATGTCGTATGCCCCGAAGGGAAACTGTATTTGCCGCCGTTAGGGCGTGGTTTGTTAATTAAACGTTTGAGAATGTGCGTTGTGGCAATGCTCAAGCTGTAAGCTTTTAAAAATTGCCAATAGGGTTGGTCATCACTTTGATAAAAATAAGTGGAAGCCAAAGCAGTTGCCGGTAGGGCAAATTGCAAAATATCACCTGATATCTCTTGAGGACTTTCTTGTGCCGACAAAAAAGAAACTTTGACAAAAAGTAAAAAGAAAAGAACTAAAGTTCGCATTTATTTTTGATGGATAATTTGTTTAATCTGTTTGGCATACATAGATTTTTTCACAGGCTGAGTCAAACTTTTGTAAATTGTGTCCAAAGCTTTCCTATTGTTATGAAATTCTATCAGGGCGGTATAAGGTGCAATGGCTTTATCTTTGTTTCTAAAAATGAAATTTAATGTATAAAGACGGCGCTTGCGTTGCAATCGTGTCAGTTTTTGACCCAAAGAATCAGCTTCTTTAAGTAGATGCTGTTGTGCTGCTTCAAATTTAGCTTTAAACAAATCCATTTCTTCATTGTTGAATTGCTTCATTATATGATCAAATTCATTTTTTTGCACTTGATTGGGGCCGCCATTTACAATTGGATTAATGCCAAAACTTTCGACATAAGCAAATATATGAATGGTATCCTTAGGAGCAGCAAAAAAGAGAATACGTCCGTTTTTGACTTCCGGCAATTCCAAAACCATAACTTGGGGTTCTTTAATGTTGGTATGAAACTCAAATTTTTCATGACCATCCACCTTGATAGAATCAATATTGACTAAGCTGTCATTTTTAAATTCTTTTATTTTTAAAGTGCCCAATCTCAATCCTTTAACAGTGCCTTCAACTACAAGATTGCCACTTTTTTTTGTTTTGGAACACGCTAACATCATCATCATCAATATGATAACCGGTATAAATTTCTTCGACATAAAATCAATTTTTAATTAGACTGTAAAATTAATCAAAATTGGGATTCATCAAAGCATTCATGCGATATAGTTTTTAACAATTCTATAAATAATAAAAGCCAATATAAATTATTTATCGTATTTTTGTCTAGATTTTAAACAGAATGAAATATGCATAAGAATATTAAACTTGTTACAGCCATTGTTATTTTCGCTTTGGCTATTTGGCAATTTACAGAAGGTTACATTGGCAACGGCATCGCTTTGATATTTGCAACTTTGATTGTCTTATTTTTCTATGTCAGAAATGAATATTTACTCCTGGCATTTTTAAGGTTGCGAAAGGAAGATATGGATGGGGCTGCCAAATGGCTTAATAAGATTAAAAATCCTAAAGGGCAACTGATCAAACCGCAAGAAGCTTACTATTATTTATTAAAAGGAACGATTGTACAAAGAGAAAATATAACACAGTCGGAAAAATATTTCAGACAAGCTTTAGCCAAAGGTTTAATGATGGATCACGATAAAGCGATGGCTAAATTGAATTTGGCCGGAATAGCTATTTCGAAAAAACGCAATAGGGAAGCGATTAATTTACTGAGAGAAGCCAAAGAACTGGACAAGAAAAAAATGTTTTTAGATCAAATTAAGGATTTACAACACCGTATTGATCCAACCACTCGTGGCAGCAAATTTGTGCCCAAGAAAAAGAAACGCAGAAAATAAGCGTTTTTAAATCTGTGGCTGCTGACTGTAAACTAAAATACTAAATCATGTCAGATTACCCACAAATATTATATCATTTTATCGTGGGGTTTGCTATGGCTTTTCTGGGCTTAATGTCTCCGGGGCTTTTGACCATGACCACTTTAAATACAGCTATTGATCGGGGAGCGAAAAATGCAGTTAAATTTGCTTTCGGAGCCATAATTCCTATTTTTATTCAAGCACATTTGGCTTTGCTGGGGGCTAATTATATCAAGGCACATCCTCAAATCATAACTTCTTTTTCAAAAATTGCAGTTATTGTATTTTTTATTTTGGCTTTGATTTTTTTTAAACAATTTCGTCAGCGAAAATTGGTAATCAAAACCCCTCGTTTCAGTATTAATAATAGCTTTTTGTATGGTCTGTTTATTTCAGCTATTAATCCTTTGGCCATTCCTTTTTATTTTACTTACAGCACTTTATTAGAACTAAAAGCTTGGCTAAAGATTGAAGAACCTTATATCAGTGCTTTTGTTGTCGGGGCCGTATTGGGTGCTTTTGCTATTTTATATATCTATGCCAAAAATGCGCCTAAATTATTGGGCAAATTACAATTTATCGCTAAAAATTTTAAATTGATTTTGGCGCTTATTATGTTAGGACTGAGTTTACTTTCTTTGTTCAATGTTTTAAGAACGACTTAGCCTATCAGCAATTGTCTTGGCTTGTTTTACTCTATCGGCTATTCCAACGCCATCTCTAATACTACCGGCCAAAATCAAACCTTTATAATTTGATTCAATCCGGTTAATCGCTTCCAAACGCGCTTTGCTATCGGCGCCATATTGAGCAATAGCTTTATTATAATGTTTCACATGAATCATATCAGGTTTAAAATCAGTTAATTGCATCATTTCTGTAAAGTCTTTCTTTACAATATCTAAAAGTTTAGATTCAGACATTTCAGTTAATTCAGGTCTTTTGGAGCCACCTATGAATAAGGTAAATAAAGCCCCGTTTTGAGGCGCTCTCCCTGGAAATATAGTGGACATAAACAATAAGCCTAATATATTTTTGTGTTCAACCATTGGAACCAAGCCGCCAAATGCATTAATATCAGCGCCTTTCCAATCCTGATAACCAATTCCTATTTCAACAACCGGCGCATATTTTAAATTCGTGATATTTTTTAATTCTTCCGATTTTAAAAACGGAAATAAGCCGGATAACGAATCTGCTCTAACCGTGCTGATTACATGAGTAAAAGATTGATTATTAATCTTAAACTGCTCATTTTCACGACTGACCGTCAGTTCCTTTTGATCTAAATATATTTGTGAATTTCCAATCTTTTTAGCAAGGACTTTCGGCAAGTTGTTTAAGCCGCCTTTAATTGAAAAAATTTCTTTTGTAATCCGTTTGTCATCAGCCGTTTTCGGGATTTTAGCCTTTTTCAAAGCCCCCCTGATAAAACTACCATAATCTTGTTCTAATTGATATAACTTGGGGAGTGCATATTTTGTGACCAAATAATTGGGATTTCCCGCATATATTCCGGAGATAAACGGGTCTATAGCATAATCCAAAAAACTTGATCCGATACGCCTTTTTACCATTGCCGCAACCGTTTCATCCGGATTGGTGCCCTTTGGTCTAAAAGGTTCTCCTAAAATTCTAAATTTGTCTTTCCAAGTGAAAAGGGGCGTTTTAACAGCTGACCATAACCCCGAAGGTAATGCTTCCCAATGCCCATTTTGCCAAATCAGACGTTTTTTGGCTGCCGGTTGACCAATCTCCGGCTTTAAATCATCCTTTAAATCATCGAGCAAATTGACCATCTCAATATTGGATAAAACACCGGAATTTGGCCCTTGTTCATACACAAAGCCATCTTGAGTGAAACTTTGCATAACGCCGCCAATTTGATGGCTTTTCTCAAAAATCGTAACCGGAATACCGGCTTTTTTCAAATAAAATGCAGTGGTCAATCCGGTAATACCGGCACCGATAATAGCAATATTTTTAGTCATTTTTTGTTGTTTTTTCCAGACTTAATCTGGCTTTTGGAATCAAATCATAATCGTCATACAAACCTTTGAGAAATTTGAGATAACCCACTATGGCGACCATTGCAGCATTGTCGGTCGTGTATTCAAATTTTGGAATGAAAACCACCCAATCCATTTGTTTTTGCGCTTCTCGTAAAGCTTTTCTTATGCCTGAATTGGCCGAAACACCACCGGCAATGGCAATACGATTAATACCGGTTTGAGCCACCGCTAATTTTAGTTTATCCATTAATATATTGACAATAGTGTATTGTATGGAAGCGGATAAATCGGCCAAATTCTCTTGGATAAAATCAGGATTAGCTTTAGTTTGTTTTTGCAAAAAATATAAAATAGCTGTTTTTAAACCACTAAAACTAAAATTTAAACCTTGAACTTTTGGTTTGGTAAATTTAAAAGCCTTGGGATTGCCATTTTGAGCATATTGATCGATTAGTGGGCCACCGGGATAGGGGAGTCCCATAATTTTGGCCGACTTGTCAAAAGCTTCACCGACAGCATCATCCAGAGTTTCGCCTAATATTTTGAAATCGAAATGATTGTTCACTTGAACGATTTGGGTATGACCGCCACTGATGGTTAAAGCTAAGAATGGAAATTCAGGCAAATTCATTTTATCATCTTCAATAAAATGAGCTAGAACGTGAGCTTTCATATGGTGAATGCCAATCAGAGGAATATCCAATGCCAAACTCATAGATTTGGCAAAAGAAGCGCCTACCAAGAGCGAACCTAGAAGTCCCGGACCTTTAGTAAAAGCAATAGCAGACAAATCTGATAGATGAATACCGGCTTCTTGTAAAGCCAAATCAACTACCGGAACTATATTTTGCTGATGCGCTCGCGAAGCCAACTCGGGAACCACGCCGCCGTATTGTTCGTGAATGGCTTGATTGGCAACTTTGTTGCTGATGACTTTGCCATCCTTTAAAACAGCTGCTGCCGTATCGTCACAAGAGGATTCTATCCCTAAAATATAAATAGATTTATTATTTTTGATTTTTGATTTTTCAGGCATAAAAATTGCTATTTTTATAGGCAAAATTACTATTATCTCATCGATATCAAAAGATTTGTAAAAATATTATCTCGCATATTAATTATTCTTCTGACAATCAGCTTGTTATTGGGCTTAATATTGGCATTACCGGCAGTCCAAACCTTGATTGCCAAACGACTTACGGATAAAATAAATCATGAAACCGGAGTGCATATAAACATTGACAAGTTGCAAATAACCCTTAGCGGAGCTATTATTTTAAAAGATTTCATAGCTTATGATTCTCATAATGACACGATTTTTTATGGCAAACGCTTACAAACCTATATTCGAAACCCTTGGAAAATCAATAAAAATAATGCCCTCAAATTCGGAAAAACCCATATCGAAAAACTGAAAGGCAATATTATTTATTATAAAGGTGACAAAAAATCCAATTTAGATCATTTTGTGGATCAAATAGATGGGAAATCTAGATCCGGAAATGAGTCGAATCAGCCATTTTTATTAGAAATTCAAAAGTTACAAATAACCAATTCGGCTTTTAAATTTTTAGATTTTAATGCCAAAAATCCAAAAATTTTAGATTTTAGCCATTTGCAAATTGGTCTTTCCGATTTTGTTCAACAAGGGCATCTGGTGAAATTCAAAGCTCAAAAAATGCAGATGTTGGATTATCATGGGGTTCAGATTGATCAATTGGCCATG
>WGDF01000273.1 GCA_015493405.1 Flavobacteriaceae bacterium | reverse complement strand
GATCAGCACCATTCCGTTTTTTGTCATAGCCGGCTTTTTTGAAGGTTTTGTGACCCGTCATACCGAAATGCCCGATTGGCTGGCAGTTTTAATTATATTGAGTTCTTTGAGTTTAATTGTATTTTATTATATTATTTGGCCCAAAAAACTATATTTACAACAAAAAACAAGCCTGACCGATTCTATTGATTTAAATTAACAGACTTAAAAATTTAATTTTATGAAAAAGATTTTTGAAATTAAGAAACAACGCAATATTGATGGTATATTGGAAGCTTCATTTAAGTTTTTCAGAATACATGCCAAAAAAATGATTAAAATAATTTGGGAACAAAACAGTCTACTGATTATAGGTTTGATGGCCAGTTATTTTTTATACAATTATTATTATTTTGGAATGATGAACCAACTGATGAATTTAAAAAATATCTCCAATCCAATCCAAATGAATCTGCTTACGCCTAAACTGGCTTTAGTTGCTTCAGCTTTATTTCTTTTTTCTTTATTTTTCACGCCCAGATTTTTTGCCGCTATTTTAGGTTATTTCAGAGTCTATGATGAAGAAACCGGGGAAGCCGATGAAGTTAAGGTCAAGGCTTTGGTAAACAGAAAATTTTGGGGCTTGATAGCTTTAACTATTATTCTTTTTTTCTTGTTTGTTTTCGGGGCTATTTTAGTTGGGTTACTGATGGCAGGTCTGGCTCAATTGGGCACGTTTGGGATTATTTTAATTGTTTTATTGGCGATTTCGATTCTTGTCTATGCCCTGATGTTCTTTTCTTTGGTTTATTATGTATATTTCTTTGAAGATCTCGATTTTTTTGAGGCTATGATACAAACAAAAAATTATTTAAAAGGCCGTTTTTGGTTTAGCTTCGGCTTGATGTTTTTAATGTCGGTTATCGTTGGTTTGATGGCTATGATTTTAAATGCGCCGGTTAGTATTTATGTTATGCTCAAAACAATGTTCATGGCTAAACAATCTGCCATACATCAGTATGCCGAAAATGGCGATATATTGGTTTCCATCTTAGCTGTAATCTCTTATGCGGGTCAATTAATTTTACGAATTTTATCCGTTATTTCAATTGTTTTTTTATATTTCAGCTTAAAAGAATACCATACCGGCGATAGTTTATTAGAAAAAATAGACCAAATAGGACAAACTTATGAAGACAGAAATAATTAAAATAATTGTTTTTCTGATTTTATCCTTTCAAGGCTATGCTGACTTACGGGCACAGCCTGTAAAGCCCGACCAAAGAGTTTTGAATCCGGTTGAAATTTCTCAAAAAGATATTGAGGCTTACCGTCAAAACAAAGATTTTGATTATACTTTACAAGACCGTTCAGATAACATTTTGATTAAAATGCTCAATTGGATCAAACGAAAAATTAAAGCTTTTTTATACCGGTTTTTTTCTTGGATTTTGGGTGTGAAGAAAGCCGGTAAAATGGTTCATATCTTGATGCAAAGTCTCCCATATCTTGCAGTTTTTATTTTTGTGTATTTAATCTATAGATTTTTGATAGGTACAGATTTGATTGCTTCGGCAAAAAACAAAAAACATTTTGAAGGACTTGTTTATACTTCGACCGATGAACAAATCCTAAAGGAAGCCAATTTGGATCAGTTGATACAAGAAGCCATTCAGAAACAAAATTACCGCTTAGCCATACGCTATTATTATCTTAAATTGTTAAAATATTTAATTGATAATCAATTGATTGAATGGCATCCCGACAAAACCAATCGCGATTATGTAATGGCTTTAAAAGGCTCGGAGTTGCAGCCGCTTTTCAACCGATTAACATATATTTACGAATATGTTTGGTATGGTAAATTTAAGCCAGATTTCCAAGATTTTGAAACAATGCAGCATAGTTTTCAAAAATTCAGCCTTTAAAAAATGTCAATTTGTCAGATTTAATAATTGGCAGTATATTTGCATTGCAATGGACAGAGAATTAAAAAATATAATGCAATGACCAAGCAAGCTAAAAAAGAAAGTAACTCAAAAGAAAATATAAAAAAGCAAACCGTTCAAAACGAAACGGAAAATTCAAAAAAAAATATGTCTAAAAAACACACGCCGACTAAAGCAGATTTAGAACAGATGCTGAAGGATGAAAAAGATAAATATCTAAGGTTGTATGCTGAGTTTGAGAATTTTAGAAAGAGAACGGCCAAAGAAAAATTGGAAATGTTTGAAACGGCATCTGAAGGAATTATTAAAGATTTATTGCCGGTTTTAGATGATTTTGAACGAGCAATTTCTGAAATGAAAAAAAATAAAGAAGATGAAATGGCTAAGGGCGTTTCTTTGATTTATGATAAATTTAAGAACACTTTAGCTAAAGCAGGATTAAAACATATTGAAGTCCATAAAGGGGATAATTTTGACCCCGAAATTCATGAAGCTATTGCTCAAATGCCGGTTCAAGATGAAAAATTGAAAAATAAGGTCGTAGATGTTGTTGAAAAGGGCTATCAATTAGGCCCTAAAAATATTCGTTTTCCAAAAGTAGTAACAGGAAAATAAAATAAAGTTAAGAACCAAATACGAAAACTGTCATTTAGCTATGTGAGCTTTAATGGCAGTTTTGTTGTAATAAAATAAACGCACGAATGAAAAGAGATTATTACGAAATTTTAGAGATTAGTCGGAATGCGACTGCTGCTGAAATTAAAAAGGCTTATCGAAAAAAGGCCATCCAATACCACCCCGATAAAAATCCGGGAGACAAAGTTGCGGAAGAAAAATTTAAAGAAGCAGCTGAAGCTTATGAAATTTTATCTGACCCTGACAAAAAGGCACGATATGACCAATTTGGTCACCAAGCTTTTGAAGGAGCCGGTGGCTTTGGTGGGGCACATCATATGAATATGGACGATATTTTTTCACAATTCGGCGATATATTCGGCGATATATTCGGTGGTGGTTTTAGCACGCAGGGTAGAAATCAATCTCATAGAGCACCTCGTAGTCGCGGCGCTGATTTGCGCGTGAAATTAAAAATAACCTTAGAAGATATCATCAAAGGAGGCGAGAAAAAGATTAAAATAAAACGTAAAGTTAAAGCATCCGGTACCACTTACCAAACTTGCCATCAATGTGGTGGTAGCGGACAAATTGCAAGAGTCACCAATACAATATTCGGTCGAATGCAAACAACAGGCACTTGTCATATATGTGGTGGAACAGGGCAGGTTTTGCAAAGTCGTGGCGCAGGTTCAGATGCGCATGGTATGGTATCCAAAGAAGATATCGTTAGTATCAATTTACCTAAAGGTGTTCGTAACGGGGTACAACTTCGTGTGGGGGGCAAAGGAAACGAAGCTCCGGGAGCCAATGGTATCCCCGGTGATTTAATTGTGCAATTAGTTGAGCAAAGTGATAATAAATTTAAGCGTGAGGGCAATAATTTACATTATGATTTATATATCAGTATTCCGGAAGCAGTTTTAGGAACCGATAAAATTTTAAAAACACCGCATGGCAAAATAAAATTGCATTTAGAACCCGGTACACAATCCGGAAAAATACTCCGATTGAAGCATAAGGGTGTGCCCGACTTAGATGGTTACGGCAGTGGCGATCTATTAATTAATGTAAATATCTGGGTACCTAAGAAGTTGGATAAAGACCAAGCGGAATTCTTCAAACAAAATTTTGAACATCCCAATTTTCAACCCAATCCGGGTAAGTCCGAAAAATCTTTCTTTGAAAAGATTCATGATATGTTTTCATAGAATAGTATTAAAAATATTTATAAAAACGCTGTTTATCAGCGTTTTTTTTATTTATATAGCATTTGGCAGTTAATTACTTATTTGATTTTTTATATTTGAAAGCATAATACCAAAAGGAATTGTATTTTAGT
>WGDF01000272.1 GCA_015493405.1 Flavobacteriaceae bacterium | reverse complement strand
ATTGGAAAACGGCACGACTGCCGTCTATCAAGAAACACAAACCGGCAATACTGATGCCAATGGCATTGTAGCCGTTAAACTGGGTGAAGGCACTGTCATTTCAGGAAACTTCAGCACAATTAATTGGGGCAGCAACCCTTATTTCTTAAAAGTGGAAATTAACACCGGTAACGGCTATCAAGATTTCGGGACTACCGAACTCAAATATGTCCCTTACGCCAAATTTGCCGAAAAAGCCGGTAATGTATTTAGCGGCGATTTTGGTGATTTGACCAATGTGCCAGCCGGCTTATCCGATGGTGATGATGATACCCATTTAACCGATACCCAAATAGCGGCGATGGGCTATATCAAAAATCCCGATGACGCCGACCACGATGCAAGCAACGAATTGCAAACCATAAGCAAAACCGGTAGCACGGTTACGCTATCCAACAACGGTGGCAGCTTTACGGACAATGACACCCATTTGACAGATACTGATATTAGCAGCATGGGTTATATCAAAAATGCAGATGATGCCGACCACGATGCGAGCAATGAATTACAAAATTTATCTTTGAGTGGCACACAATTGAGTATCACAAATGGCACAGGAGTTGATTTTACCAATTGGGACACCAATGCAAATGATGATTTTAGTGGAGATTTTAATGATTTAAGCAACCAACCTGTTACTTTTTTAAGAAGTGTGGATAATAACAATCCAAATGATATGAATGATGACATTTATCATTTGGGGAATATTGCAATCGGACAACAGCTTAGTTTTGCAGGTGCTCGTTTATCAATAGTACAAAATGGTAATTCAAATGACGATAATACAGGTATCATCATTGAAAATACAAATAATGGTGCTAACACACATTATGGCATTCAATCCTTTTTGAACGGAAGTAATGCTACTGATTATATTGGAATATCAACTGAGTTGAGAGGGACAGGTTCAGGACAGCAATATGGCAGTTTAGTCCAAATATATAACTCAGGAGGTGCAGATCATTATGGAAATTATGCTCAACTGACAGGTGATGGTAATGGTAATCATTATGGCTATTCTTCTTGGCTTGATGGTAGTGGAGAAGGCAGGCAATATGGGAGTGAAGTTTTTATCTCAAATTCAGGAAACAACTTTCATTATGGATATTTTTCAGAATTATCAGGAAATGGTTCCGGCTCACAATTCGGCGGATATAGTTATTTAAATGGCAACGGTACCGGTGTTCATTATGGCAATTATACACAACTTAGTGGCAGTGGTTCAGGGCATCATTATGGAAGTTATAATGATATAGAAGGTAACGGAACCGGACCACAATATGGCATTATGAATATGATTACCAATTCAGGGAATAACACCCATTATGGCAATTATTCATTGCTTAACGGAAGCGGTTCGGGGTATCATTATGGAACTTATAATGATATAGAAGGTAACGGAACCGGGCCGCAATTTGGTATTAGGAATAGGATTACCAATTCAGGAGATAATAGTCATTATGGTAACTTTACAGAACTTAGTGGCGACGGTTCTGGAGATCATTATGGGTCTTATATTTACTTATCAGGTTTGGGCAACGGCGCAAAATATGGCTCTTATAATGAAATATCCCAAAATGCAGGCGGTACTCATTATGCTGTGTATGGTAAAGCTTTAAAATCCGGTAGCTATGCAGGCTATTTCGATGGAGATGTTTATGCTACAAAAAAACTAAAAGCTCCAGCATCAGGCGATACCGATATGAAAGCCTATGTTTACGGTTATCTTTTACCATCGGGAAATAATGTAAATACTGATTCTAATAAGTCATCAAATGGATTTACGGCTTCCAGAGTGGTAGCCGGTAAATATAGAATCACCTTAACCGGATTGACTAATTATACCAATTATATCGTTACTGCCAATGCCATTGCAACTGCCAACCCGCGATTTGTTACCTATGTCATCAACAACAATAGTTTTGATATTTATATTTGGGATATAAACGGCAACTTGATTGATTCTGATGTGAGTTTTGTCGTCTATAAAAAATAATTTTTTAAACTTACACTTTATTTTTAAGCCGCTGTTTATCAGTGGCTTTTTAATTTTACAAACTATATTCCACCATTTATAAACTCATTGCGACAACTTATATATTTGCCGGTAAATTAATAAAAGACTTTTTTAAATTTGATTATTATATAATTTAAATTTATTATGAAAAAAACATTTTACTTCCTTCTATTTTGGTTTTTTAACCAAATAAGTTTCGCCCAAGGCGGCGGCTTTAACTATAAAGCTTTAATCAGCGAAAACGGTAACGTAGTGTCTAATCAAGTGGT
>WGDF01000271.1 GCA_015493405.1 Flavobacteriaceae bacterium | reverse complement strand
GCTTTATCACGATTAAAACTTCACTTTTACAAAAGCGCCAAATTGGGTCGGACGTGCCGGTTCCACATAAGCTTTATGTAAAGTCGAAATGGTAAAATAATAGCGGTTATACTCGGCACCGGTCAAATTTTTGCCCCAAAGTCCGACTGAAAAACGAGAAAATGCTACGGAAACATTAGCATTGAGCAAACCATAAGCGTCTTGATATGCCGTATTATCGACAGCCCAATATAATTTACCGAAATATTTATAATTGGCATTAAACAGTATGTATTTAACCGCTTTATGATTCATAAAATATTTATAATTGGCAATAGCCCCCAAGGTATAAACCGGAACCAAAGGAATCTTATGTCCCGAATAATCGGTGGTAGCATTTTTCTTATAGTCCACAAAAGTAGCATCGGTATAACCAAATGAAGCTGCAAAATTAAAACTGCGGTTAAATTTATAACGAGATTCGAATTCGACTCCCTTACTTTCGGATTTTCCGGCATTTTTAATCATAATACCATGACCGCTCGGTACGGATTGCACCACTTGTTGATTCAACCAGTCGATGTAAAACACACTTAAATTAGCCGTTAACCGGTCATCTAACCAGACCGATTTAAGACCTGCTTCATAATTCCAACTGTATTCGGGATTATAAACTTCATCTTCAGGACGTTCCACCGTCGCATTAAAACCACCGGCTTTATACCCTTTAGATACAGTTGTGTATAAACTTAAATCATCATTGGCATCATAAGTCAAGCTCAATTTGGGCAAAATCTGGCGAAAACTCAAGTAATGAATATAATCATCTTTATGAATTTTATGGGCATGAACCAACAAATCATAGTTATAATCCATACGTGATTTTTCCATATCATACCGCAAACCTCCAGTTAGAGCAAATTTGCCGATGGGTGCCGTAATTTGTCCAAACATAGCCCCACCATTGATACCTTGGTCATAAGTTTTCAATATTTGCATCACACCATGTGCCGTCGTGATATCAAAATCGACATCCTTAAACAAACTGCGTTGAAATGAGAATAAACCCGCTACCCATTTCAAGGTGCCGGTATCCTTTGATTTAAAAGTCAACTCTTCTACATAAGCCTTATTATGACGGTTCATATTGACAAAATAAATACTAACCGGCATAAAATCCTGGTCAATTTTATAAATATCTTTCAACTGTTGAAAACTACCCGTTAAGCGGACATTAAATTTATCCCCAAAATAGTTCATCAGCAAACCACTGGATAAAAACTGACGATTGTAAGCACTCGGGTCATTGTAATCAATCGGACTGACTTTTTGTGTATGCTCATCATAGATTCCATAAGGAAACCCATCCTGATTACTTTTTTCATAACCTGTTACCCAACGCAATTTTAAGCGATTATTGATTTTATAAGCCATTTTGATGCGTCCCGAATATGTATCGGACCGGTCAGGATGAGACTGATCAAAATGATTGGTAAAAAAGCCATCTTTATGCGCATAAGCTCCGTCCAATAACAAACCCAAGTTTTCTGTTACAGGCAAATTGAAACGCCCCACAGCCTTTTGTTGGTTATAATTACCATAATCCAATTTGAGCATGCCACTGCGATGCGCACCCGGTTCAGGCGTGTAAACTTTGATCAAGCCCCCCATCGTATTACGACCGTAGAGCGTGCCTTGTGGGCCTCTCAAAACTTCAATTTTGCGCACATCACCCAATTCAAAATTTACCATTCCGCTATCAAAATAAGGAATATCGTCCACATAAACGCCAACCGAAGGATCCCCTTTGCTCACGCCGATACCCCGTATAAAAATGTCTGTATTTAAACGCGTGCCATGAGCCGGCATAAAAAGATTGGGGACAAAACCATTTAAAATAGTCAAATTATCAACTTTTAAAATCTCTATTTGCCGACCCGAAACAGCCGTTACTGCAACCGGTAATTTCTGAATTTTCATATTAGTTTTTCCGGCATCAATCACCACTTCATTCATTTTAATGGTATCATTTGCTTTTTTTTGTGCCATCATCGCCAATGGCATCAATATAAATAATAAATATAATCGTTTCATTTTCAAATATTTGTATTTAAGTATTTTTATTTTATTGTTTAGGGCGTGCCCCCTTTCGCATAGATCAACATTCTGCTTAACAAGCATCTTATCGTAAAACCTAAAATGATCCGAATGCCAATCGGTTAAACGGGGTCGAGCTATCCGCTGTAAGTTGTTGGTCGTGCGCTGTTGTTTTTTATTTATTTAAGGTGCTTCTAAAGTCGCACTTAAATTAAATAAAACAATCAGGCACGCCTGCACAAGCTTGCCGCTTCTATCTCTCACGCAGGGCTTAAAGTGTAAGCCATAGCTCAAAATTATAAGACAGGCGGTGCGCGAAGGGCTTGTAGATTATAAGCTGTATCATAACAACTAAGAAATTTAGTCTCAAACTTTTCAAACCCAAAATATGGTAAGGGGAAGTTTACTTCGAAATATGGTAAAATAGCCGTTGATCCAAAATCAAAATGTGTTATCAATAAGACATGTTCGTCCTTGTCAGATTTTTTGGTCACATAAATCCTATGCTTATTGATCTGGATATGCCAAATTTTATACAAATGCAAACTGATCAAATCATTGACAATCAGACTTGCAAAAGCAAAAATTAAAAAAAAGGTAATGGCCTTTTTATTCCTTAAATACCGGCGCATAAATCACATTTTATTTGAGCACAAAAATATTTTTAAACTTTGATAAAAAATATCGCTATAAGCATTATAAATATCGGCTACCGAAAAAAAATGTAAAAAAAACTCTAAATTATCGTGCAAAATCAATGTAAAGAAACATTTATTACTTAAAATTTAAAATATCTACAAAAATAATTTATCCACTAAAATTTGTATTTTTACACAAAAATAGCATATGCGTGTCGTCATACAAAGAGTTTCACAAGCAGAAGTCGTCATTAATCATAAGAGCGTAGGTAAAATCGGCCTGGGACTTCTTATTTTATTAGGCATTGAAACCGATGATCATCAAGAAGATATCGACTGGCTGGTGCATAAGATCAAAAACCTTCGGATATTTGATGATCGTCAAGGCGTGATGAATAAATCTCTACTAGAGATCCAAGGGGAAGCATTGATTATCAGTCAATTTACCCTTCACGCCAAAACCAAAAAAGGACACCGGCCATCTTATATCCATGCAGCCAAACCTGATATTGCACTACCTTTATATGAAGCCTTTATCCGAAAATTTAAAGAAAATTTTAAACCACAAGTTGCCACCGGTCAATTTGGAGCGCGTATGAGTGTAAATTTGACCAATGAAGGCCCCGTTACCATCATTATAGACACAAAAAACAAAATTTAAGTCCGGAAATGATTTTTATTTAATCAAAATCTTAAAAAATATCAAGCTATCAAATATTAAGCAGAAGCTTTGAAAATTTAACGTCCATTATTTGCTATTATAAGTTTTTTATGTAATTTCGCAGCTAAATTTGTTTATATCATGGCTAAAATTAAAGCAGAAATCATTGGTCTCGGAAGTTATATTCCCAATAAAGTTGTACCAAATTCACATTTTTTAGATTGGGATTTTTATAATGCCCAAGGCAACAAAATAGATACGCCTAACGAAGTTATCATCGAAAAATTCAAAGCGATTACAGGCATTGAAGAACGCCGCTGGCTTGATGATGATATGGTTGCTTCTGATATGGCAGTCATTGCAGCCCAACGGGCTTTGGAAGATTCAGGTATCAATCCCGATGACTTGGATTATATCATTGCAGCTACTAATTTCGGCGATGTTGAAAAAGAAAATTATTTTTCAGATTTTATGCCCGCAGTTGCATCGCGCATCAAACATCGTTTAAAATTAGCCCATCCCAAAGCGATTGCTTTCGATGTGATTTTCGGTTGCCCCGGCTGGTTACAAGCCCTTATCTTGGCCAATCAGTTTATGAAAGCCGGTGATGCCAAATATGCTATGATTGTTGGTGTCGAAGCACTTTCCAGAGTGATTGATATTTACGACAGAGATGCAATGATATTTGCCGATGGCGCCGGCGTTGCAATTGTCAAACTCAATACCGAAGAAAATGGAAATGGTATTCTTTCTTACAAAACCGTTTCACATGCCCATCCGCAAGCCGAATTTTTGTATAATGACAAATCTTTCAATCCCGAGCATAACCCTAAAGCCAAATTTATCCGGATGAAAGGTCATAAAATTTACGAATATGCCCTCAACGAAGTGCCGGTTGCTATGAAAGCCGCCTTGGACGAGAGTGGCTATGGTATAGATGATGTCAAAAAAATATTCATCCATCAAGCTAATGAAAAAATGGATGAACAAATTGTCAAACGTTTTTACCGACTTTACCAAAAGCCCATGCCAAAACACATTATGCCAATGAGTATCAATAAGTTGGGAAACAGCTCAGTTGCCACTATCCCGACTTTAATGGATTTGGTAAAAAAAGGTAAATTAGAAAATCAAGAACTTCACAAAGGCGATCTTATTATGCTAGCTTCCGTAGGAGCCGGTATGAATATCAATGCCGTCGTGATGAGATACTAAAAAAATGACACAAACTTTTACTCTAAAAGTCCTGATTTTTTCAGGACTTTTTTAGTGAGAATTATTTAAGATTCTTGTAAGCCGGTGTATAGTATTGTGCAAAAGTCGGTTTGATTACGCCAAAGACTCTTCGGGCTTGTAATAAAGTTTTGAAACGCGCCTCATTATAGTCTTTATCATTGGGATTTAAACTTTCAATTTTAACTTCGCCCGTTGCATGAATTATACGCCCATGTCCCAAATGCAAGGCGACATGGGTAATTTTAT
>WGDF01000270.1 GCA_015493405.1 Flavobacteriaceae bacterium | reverse complement strand
ATAACAAAGACAGAAGCGTTGGCGATGTAACCAAATTTGATACTGAAAATGGTCATGTTATAGTTTATGTTACCGGTATGAGAGACAAAGGTTTGATGTCTCCCGAAGAAGCTTCGCCTTTGGTTAGACCTATTTTACTCAAAAAGAAAAAAGCTGAAATTATCAAAGCAAAATTCAAAGGCAGTACTTTGGAAGAGATGGCCAAAAATGCCCATGCCAAATTGGGAAAAGCCAATGGTGTGACCCTTAAAAATCCTATGATTCCGGGCTTTGGAAGAGAACCGGTTGTGGTAGCTAAGGCTTTTGCTTTGGCACCACACAAAGTATCTAAACCCATTGAAGGTAAAGTGGCTGTCTTTGCCATAGAAACGCTTAAAATTGATAAAGCCCCGGATATTAAAAATTATATTCCTTACGTCGAAAAAATACGTAAAGAACGTCAATCAAATATTGATCGCGATGTTGTGAATGCTTTAAAAGAAAAAGCCGATATCGATGATAATAGAGCCGTGATTTATCAGTAATAAATTTTACATTTTTTTAACTCAAGTCCGTTGTAATTGCAGCGGACTTTGTTTTTTTATCTCAAAAATAGCCGTAAATTTGTAGGGTTAAAAATAGGATACTTAGACTAGCCATTTATTATATGGGTAAAACTAAAGTCTTTTTTTAATTCTTAATAACATTCTAAAATATTTACAGATGAAAACTTTAAACGATATAAATTTCAAAAATAAAAAAGCACTCATTCGGGTAGATTTTAATGTCCCCTTAAATGAGAACTTTCAAGTTACTGATAACACGCGCATTTTAGCGGCGAAACCTACCATTGAAAAAATATTGAACGATGGTGGCAGTGTCATTTTGATGTCACATCTGGGACGACCCAAAGGTAAAGACGCTAAGTTTTCATTGAAGCATATCGTGCCGGAATTGGAAAAAGTTTTAGGTCGAAAAGTTGAATTTGTCCCCGATAGCATAGGTCATCAAGTTCAAGAAGCGGTTAAAAATTTAAAACCCGGCGGCATTTTACTGCTTGAAAATTTAAGGTTTTATCCGGAAGAAAAGAAAGGCGATGCCAATTTTGCCAAAGCTTTGGCCGATTTGGGAGCTGATTATTATATCAATGATGCCTTTGGAACGGCGCATCGGGCTCATGCTTCCACAGCGGTTATTGCCCAATATTTTGATCG
Source organism: Flavobacteriaceae bacterium (assembly GCA_015493405.1). Taxonomy (GTDB): domain Bacteria; phylum Bacteroidota; class Bacteroidia; order Flavobacteriales; family Flavobacteriaceae; genus WGBX01. The sequence continues at coordinate 2,666 of WGDF01000270.1, read as the reverse complement.
CGATCACAAGGCTTTTGGACAATTACTCGAAAAAGAAGTGACCAGCATACAAAAAGCGTTGGATGAAGGTCAAAAACCGGTAACAGCTATTATAGGAGGCGCAAAAGTTTCCAGCAAAATCGGGGTGATTGAAAACCTATTGAATAAGGTGGACAATCTGATTATAGTGGGTGGCATGGCTTATACCTTTTTAAAGGCTTTAGGCAATAAAATAGGCGATTCTATCGTTGAAGACGATAAAATTGACTTGGCTAAAAAAATTTTAAAAGAGGCTGCCGAAAAAGGGGTGAAAGTAATTTTACCCGTTGATTTGGTTATTGCAGACAAGTTTAGTAATGATGCTCAGACCAAGATTGTCAGCGCTACGGACATACCGGACGGTTGGCAAGGCTTGGATATTGGGCCTAAAACCCGTCAATTGATTGATACGGTCATTCAAAATTCCAAAACGATTATTTGGAATGGCCCTGCAGGTGTATTTGAATTTGATAAATTTGCCACCGGAACCGAAAATATAGGTTTGTCTATTGGCAAGGCTTCAGAAAAAGGGGCTTATTCCTTAGTTGGCGGTGGTGATTCGGTTGCAGCGGTGAAAAAATTAGGATTGACCGATAAAATCAGTTACATTTCGACCGGTGGTGGTGCGTTGTTAGAAATGTTGGAAGGTAAACAATTACCCGGAATCGCCGCCTTAACCCATTAATTTATTTATGAACAAATTATTGACATATCTCTTAATCATAAGCAGTTTAACTCTTTGGGCGCAAGGGCGGCCTGGAGAAAAGAAAAATATCCGTCAGGATACCATAAGTCTTGAGGAGTTGTCTCATCAAGGTATTAAATTGATTCAGGCCAAAGAGAAAAAAGATGGCATGTCCTTACAAACGGATTCGTTGACTAAAATTAATACGAAACAAGCGGCACCTCAACAAGATGAGGTGCTCAGTCAAAATATTGACACTTTAGGGTTAACGATTGATAATGTGGTGTTGAAAGACTTGCCCGGTACCAAACGTATGGACAGTTTATGGTTTCAGGAATTATATCAGCCTGATTTATATGACAGTATCAGCAATCTTAAAATCAATTTGGATACTTTAGCTACGACTGATGTTACATTGGACACGATTGATTTAAAACACAAATTAAAACTTTTAAACCAAAAAACGCAGTTAAATATTGTTTATCATCCGGCTTTAGTCCGGACCATCAAAGCTTTTCTGAAACATCGAAAAAAGAGTTTAGGCAGATTATTTGGTATGGCCGCTTATTATTTTCCTATTTTTGAAGAAAAATTAGCCAAGTATAATATTCCTTTGGAAATGAAATATTTGGCTATTATAGAATCGGCTTTAAACCCGCGTGCGATTTCCAGAGCCGGCGCCGGCGGCCTATGGCAATTTATGTATTCTACCGGCAAAGTCTATGATTTAGAGATTAATACTTATGTGGATGAACGTTTCAATCCTATTCAGGAAACCGAAGCGGCTTGTAAACATATGCAAGATTTATATAAAATTTTTCACGATTGGAATTTGGTTTTAGCCGCTTATAATTCCGGAGCCGGAAATGTGACCAAGGCGATCAGACGCTCCGGTGGTCATAAGAATTATTGGAATATCAGAGCTTTTCTCCCTAGAGAGACGGCCGGTTATGTGCCTTTGTTTCAAGCAACTTTATTTTTGGGCGAATATGCCAAGGATTATGGCATCGTCTCGACCAAACCCAACTTTCATTATATCGCTACAGATACCATTGTGGTTAAGCATAATATTACCTTTAATCAAGTTTCACGTTTGTTGAAAATTGATGAAAAGGAATTGGAATTTTTAAATCCGCAATATAAATTGAACATTATTCCTTATGTCGAAGGGCAGCATTATACGTTGAAATTGCCCTTAGATTTAGTCGGTGTTTTTGTAACCAATGAAAAATTAATCAATGAACTGGTTCAAAAAGAGTTCAACCGCAAAGAAAAGCCTTTACCTAAGTTTTACAAACTCAATAATTATTTGGTTTATCGCGTGCGACCCGGTGATTATTTGGGTCGCATTGCAACGCGTTTTCATACCACTGTTCGCAAAATAAAAAGATTGAATGGTATGCGTTCCAATAGATTAAGCGTGGGACAAAAATTGCGAATCTATACCAGATACCCCGTGGCATCATCTCATGCGTCAAAACACCATTCATCAAATCGGCAATCCTTTAAGCATAAAAAATTTGTGACCTATCAAGTTAAAATAGGGGATACGTTATGGAATATTTCCCGCCGTTATAAGGTCAGTTTATCTGAAATTATGAAATGGAACCGGTTGAAAAAACACAGTAAATTAAAACCGGGAATGACATTAAAAATATATAAATCTTAGTTGAAGAAAAGGATGATTTTTCTTATTCCAAGCTAAACTGTTATTAATATTTTTTCTAAAAGTTCATATTTAATTGGACATAGAAAAGCCTTGGTTGCAATATGATTTGCTTGGTTATTAGCATATCATTACTTGCATCAATCGTTTTGTATTTTTGATTATTAAATAAGTTTTGTGCCGCCAATCTGATATTCATATTTTTATTGAGCTTTCTATATATTTCAATATCTGAAAAGCGATATAATTCATTATGCATATAGCGATTAAACCGGTTGCTAACGGTCAATGTATATT
>WGDF01000269.1 GCA_015493405.1 Flavobacteriaceae bacterium | reverse complement strand
GTTTAGAACTATCCGGAGAAAATTCCAAGCCATAAGGCGAATCATTTCCTTGGTCCAAACGCAGAGAAACAGGGTTACTTACCACACCCGTAGCATCATCAAAATCCAGCAAATAAGCTGTATTGTCCTTGGCATTGGCCACGGCTAATTTTGTACCGTCCGGGGAAACTTTCATATAACCGATTCCATATGAAATATTAAGGGACAAAGTTGAAACAGTGGCGTTCATTTGAACGCCCGTCTGATCTATTTTAAAGGCGTAAAAAGTGTTCATATTAGAACCTGTAGTGGGATAAGGTTCCGTGGTAGCCGTTGTTGGCGGCGCCAAAGTAATAACCCAGACGGAATTACCATCTGCGCCCATAACTGCTGTTACTTTCTCACTTGCCTTTTGAACCAACCGAATATTTTTTTGACCGCTGACAATACCGCCTAATCCGCCATCCAAGTGCATGTCAACAACTGAATATTGCAAACCTTTAGTTGATGGTGCCGAAAAAGCTTCATCAACCGTGAAAACATAATAAGTATAATTATCATCAGGCTTAGGTACCACAATACCGGATTGCGTTGAAGAGGCATTACCATTCAAATCTGTTCCATTTAGCATAATTTGATGATTGGCGTTCCAAACCGTTACACCGTCGGTGTAGAGTAATAAATCTCCACATGCATTGGAAATTGATGAGCAACCTTCTTCAGTATTTATCTGCGCTCCTGTTTCGGGCGCAGGTGCGCCGGTTGTAAAATCCAAGCCCGCGTGGTAACCGAAAAACCAATGTGCTGCTTCATATTGCGCTTGACCGGTTGAAATAATTCCTATTAAAAAGAAGAATAATATATTTTTTTTCATCTGTTTATTTTGTATTTTTATATTAAGGTCAAATATAACCCTTGATGATTAAAATAATCATTTCTCCCCACTAAATGGGAACAAGCTTTGTGTATTCAATGATTATTTAAATCATGCCGGTTTCATTTTTTTGATTGTCTGCTTTTAAATTAAAAAAAGAAGTACTGATTTTCAAATACTTCTTAGCTCATTTTATAATAATAAATTTAAAAAATAAAAAGCTAAATTAATAAACCTAGCAAATATAATTTTTCTAAAATTAAAATCAAAGGATTTAACTATAAATCTCTTTTTTTTAACATTCGATAAGATGCATAGACAAAAATGCCAATCCAAGCCAATACGATTAAGAAACGACTCAAAGGAAGTCCTTCAAATTGTCCCATATTTTCACCGATTTGCTTACCTATGTTTTTAGCAGCGCTTAAGCGTGTAATAGGTTGTGGCAATAAATTTCTAATGGCGGCATAGGGGAAAAAATGAGAAATCTTATCTGCAATTTCTTCATTCAGTAGTTTCCATCGCAAAACGGCGTAAAATATTCCTTCTATAATCATCCAAATAAAAAAGAAACCCAAAGCAATAGCCGAACGTCTAAATAAAAAACCTAAAAACATAATAAAACTAAAAATGCCTAAAAGTTTGAGAAAAAATGCCCCTAAAAAATAAGTTTGTTTAAAAATGATACCGCCACTGGTAAAATCGGAATAAATCAAACCTAAAATTAAACTGATAACAAATACAAAGAACGTGGCTAACAGAGATAAAACCACCAAAAAATAAAATTTTGATAACACAAATTCCTTTTTGGTCATGCCGTCAATTAAATTCTGTTTGACCGTTCTGTAGGTAAATTCATTAGTAACCATTGAAACGACAATAATGGCCAGAAAAAAAGTCAAAAAGTCTGCCACCCAAGTATTGAAATGCCAGATATATGGAAAGTTAAAAATACCCTGATCTGCCAAATTAATCTCAAGTCTCCCGACTTTAAACTTAACAGCAGCGATCAAAGCAATAGCACTCAACAAGATAAAATAAGTCAAAAACAAAATACGACTCAACTTATGATGTTTAATTTTGTAAAATTCTATATTTAAGAGTCTGATTGTATTTTTCATTCTGTAATTTTTAAAAATTCATCTTCCAAGCGTGGCTGCTTTTTAACAATACTATCAACATATAAATTATTTCCAGCTAAATACTTATTGAGGTCTTTCCCTGACAAATCCTTATTTCGGGGCAAAACCTTGATCCTTTTCCCTTGTATTTTAACCGACTTAATTTCCGAATATTCTTGAAGCAGTTCTTCAAGTCTTTTAAGATTGTCTGCTTCTATTTCAAACCAATTATTCTGAATGCTCATATCGGCAACATTCCCTTCAAAAATCTTTTGACCTTTTTGTAAAATAATGACATAATCACATACTTTTTCAACCTCATCCAACAAGTGAGAAGCCAAAATAATAGTCGTGCCTTGAGCGGCAATATTTTTAATGATACTCCTGATTTCGTGAATTCCTTTAGGATCCAAGCCATTAGTCGGTTCGTCTAAAATCAGCATTTCAGGATTATTGAGTAAGGCGGAAGCAATGGCCAAACGTTGTTTCATTCCCAGAGAATAAGTCTTGAATTTATCTTGTTGTCGATCGGACAAACCCACCAAATCCAATTTTTCAGCAATTGTATCTGTCGGTATTTCTTTAATTTTACAGACCAATTCCAAATTTTGATAAGCCGACATATAGGGATAAAAATTGGGGCGTTCTATTATTGCTCCGATACGTTTGAGGGCTTCAGCAGTTGTTAATTGGCCTTCAAACCATTCAAATTGGCCGGCTGTTTTATTGACCACATTTAAAATCATACCCAAAGTTGTAGATTTACCACTCCCATTGGGGCCTAAAAGTCCGTAAACCCGACCTTTTTGAATTTTGAAACTCAAATGATTGACCGCCGTTAAACGACCAAATTTTTTAGTGAGTTCCGACACTTGTAAAATTGTTTGCATAAAGAATGTGGATTTTATGTTCTTTAAAACGAGTTTTTGGGATAAATGTTACAAAAACTATTTTTCAATACGAGAAACGCCAATCAAAGTAGCAAAACTTCCCATAAATACAATAGTCAATAAAACCCATAAAATATTAGTCCAATGAAATTCAACCGGATAATGCATATTGGTTTGCGGAATATATAAGAATGGATGCAGCTTTTGAAATCCGATTAAAATCAATCCTAAAACAAGACCGGCCAAGCCACTTAAAACCGTCATGCCAAAACCTTGAAACATAAATATTTTCTTAATTTCAGAACGGTTTAAACCCAACACCCGCAAAGTCTGAATATTTTCTTTTTTATCGATAATAATCATAATTACAGTCCCGACAATATTGAACAATGCCAAAAGCAAAATCAAAGCAAAAATAAAATAGACCATCAAGTTTTCGGTATTGAGCATCTTATACAAAAGTTTGTTCAGTTGTTCTCGACTCCGGATTTTCAAATCTTTACCGAAGTGTTTTTTAAGACGTTCCTGCAAAGGTTCAATTTGTAGAGGATCAATGGCTTTTATTTCGATAGATGAAATTTGTTTGGGGCGATAGTTCAATAATTCTTGCGCTGCCGGCAAAGTTGTATAAAGATAAACTTGATCGTGGTCGGGCGTCGTCTGATAAATGCCTGTCGGCATAAAATACTTAGATGTAAATGCCTTGCGCGGATCCGTGATAAAGCCTTTCCCCGGTTTAGGCACCAAAAGTTGCAGCATTTCCAAATTATTAGACAACATAAAAGATAAGTCATTGGCTAAAGATACGCCCATAATCAATTCATTGGTTGCGGGCGTTGGTAAATGTCCGGCAATCAAAGTAGAATCTAAATCAATCACTTTGTAATAATTGCTGTCAACACCTTTAATTTTAGCAATCTTTTGCTTGTCATGATAGTTTATAAATACCTTTTCTTCAACGACTTGACTAAAGTTTGATACCGCTTTATCTTTATTTAAAAAATCCGATAAATCTTTGGTAAAACGGAAAGTTTTGCCTTTTTTGGGGCTTATTTTGAGATCCGGATCGGTCATCTTAATCAAATTAAGATTAAACGTCCGAATACCGGAAAAACCGGACAGCACTATGATAAAAGCTGCAGATACAATTAATACGCCAAAGGAGGCAATTTTGACAATAATATTAATGGCGTTATGACCACTTTTTGAAAACAAATATCTTTTGGAAATGTAGCGGATATAATTCAAAACCGTCCGTATTTAATCAATCGGATTGGATCCATTTTTGAGTTCCTTATCAATCTTATCTATATAATCTAAAGAATCATCGCGATAAAAAATTAAGTCAGGCATTTTACGCAGTTGATGCTTCACCCGTTGGGCCTCTTCGTGCTTGATTAATTTGGCTTGGCTCTGTAAAGCTTTGACAATCTCTTCAGCTTTATCTGACGGAAAAATACTCACATAAACTTTGGCCAAATTCAAATCGGGCGTTACTTTAACCTTAGATACGGTTATAATCAAATTTTTAATGCCCCCTTTGCGCACTTCACCTTGTAAAATCTCTGCCAAATCCATTTGTATAATTTTGGCAATTCGTTTTTGTCTCGTTGTTTCCATATGGCAAAGATAAGTATTTAATACATAAATTATAACTTAACTTTGATGAGAAGCAAAAAATGAATTCAAACTGTAAAATTAACAACATAAAGATACTATCAGTTCATAGGAATAATTTTGCCGTCAGGTAAAAAACAATAACAAAGTGGCCGATTTACTTTAGCCAATTCATACCCCATTTGCCACCATTTTTTCATTTGCGCGGCATCGAAATATATGGAATGCTGTGTCAGTTCAACCGGAGGAAACCATAATCTGATATCAATTTGAGATTGTTTTCCTTTCATCTTTCCGATTAAAAGATCTTTTATTTCTATTTGATTAGACATAAATTGAAAAACACCCATCAAGGTCTGGAACGGATTGTGATAAAAATCGATATTATTTTTGTCTTGTTTATTTAAGATAATAGCATCAACATCTGTAGCCCCCAATTCAATAGCTCTTAAAACCGGCAAGTAAATCCCGAAACCGCCATCAGCGTACTGACAATTGTTTTTGGTTAACAGACTCATAAAAGGCGCGACATTTGCAGAAGCCCAAATCCAATCGCAAAAATCTTCATAGGAACATTGTTTTGCTTCAATATATTCTACTTTATGTTTAGTGAGATTAGAAACAGCAATAATTAAATCGGTGTTTTTAAGAATAGTTTCAAACTCATTTTTAGTAAGCATTTTTTGAATTAGTTTTCTTAAATTTTTACTTTCACCAAAACTTGCACTTCCTTTAATAAAGGCTTTAATTGTATTGATATGATTTATGGCTAAATGAATTTTATCTCGTCGCTTTTTTACTCTAAACGGAAAAATATTAAACACATCCTTATTGGAAATAGATTCAAAAACGATTTTCAGTTCCTTTAATTTATGTAAGGCTACCTGACTGACCACTAAAGCTCCTACGGAACTTCCGGCATAAATCTCATAATGTTGCTTTTGTTTCAAAGTTAAATATTCTGCGACTCCTCCAGCAAAGGCTCCTTTGCTTCCGCCTCCTGAAATAACCAATGCTTTCATAAAAAATAATTTAAATTAGTACCAAGTCTCTTCTATATCAGTCGTAAATATGGCCCATTCATTACAAAAGCAACGGTTTCCTGAGCTTATAAAAAGTTCTTTTAAAGAATATCCTTATCTTTACCTTAAAATATTTTTTATGCAAAAAATTGAACATATTGGTATTGCAGTTAAAAATTTGGATGAAGCTGAAAAACGTTTCGGCAAATTATTAAACACCTTGCCTTATAAGCGCGAAAGTGTCGAAAGTGAAGGCGTGATTACCTCTTTTTTTAAAATTGGTGCTAGTAAAATTGAATTGTTAGCGCCAACGCGTCCCGATAGTCCCATCCAGAAATTTCTCAATAAAAAAGGTGAAGGCATGCATCATATTGCTTTTGAAGTGGCGGATATTGACCTTCAAATTAAAACTCTTAAAGAAGAAGGTTTTATCTTGATCAACGACCAAGCTAAAGCCGGAGCAGACAACAAACAAGTCGCTTTTATACACCCCAAATCAACCGGTGGCATTTTAGTGGAAATCTGCCAAGAAAAAAACAAATAATGCAGTCTGAAATCAATAAAAAATTAGAAGCCAAACAAATCAAGCCAACTCCCATGCGCCAATTGGTTTTAAATTTGTTATTACAAGAGCCCTCAGCTCTAAGTTTACGGGAACTCGAAGAAAAATTTGATAAAGTCGATAAATCCACTATTTATCGAACTTTACAAACTTTTCAGGCGCACTATCTCATCCACGCCATTGAAGATGGAAGCGGCTCATTGCGTTATGCCGTATGTGAAGAAAATTGCACTTGTGAACCGCACCACCTGCATTTTCACTTTCTTTGCCTTAAATGTCAACATACATATTGTTTGCACGACTATCCCATCCAGATTCCACAATTACCCGAAAAATACCAAGTCATTAGTGCCAACTTTGTAATTAAAGGTATTTGCCCAAATTGCAAGGCCTGACTTTGCAACCGGGTTGCAGACATTTCGCATTAACTTTGCGGGTGTCAAATCAAGTTTAGATGATCTAAATATTTAAGCAAAGGACTGAATGTGTCTGAATTTTATTTTTGTCCGGAATAAAGCCTATAATTTTTAGCATCGCCAAGTTATATGTGATTCATATTGGAACCGGAAAAAAAAGCCCACTTAATATGGCAATCCTATATTTGATTGACACTCCATATAAAACTAATGCTGTATGTATCATTCTCATTATAAAATTCCTAAAATGGACTGCCCTACCGAAGAGCAGCTCATCCGTATGAAACTAAAAACTATACCGGACATCATACATTTAAAATTTGATTTAAACCGCAGAGAATTGGAGGTCTATCACACCCAAAATTTGCCGGAAATCGAAACAGCCCTCCAATCACTCAATTTCGGGGCTCAAAAAATCAGTACCCAAATAAACGAGCAAAATTTTGAAATAGAAACACACTGGCAACAACGTCGCATTCTTTGGTGGGTCTTAGGTCTGAATTTTGTCTTCTTTATCCTTGAAATGATGACCGGTATTATAGCAAAATCAATGGGGCTAATTGCCGACTCTTTAGATATGCTGGGAGATGCAATTGTGTATATTTTGAGTCTGTGGGCTGTCGGAGCAAGCATTTTCCGGCAAAAACGTGTGGCTTACATCAGTGGCTATTTCCAATTATTTTTGGCAGGATTAGGATTGTTGACAATCATCCGCAGATTTTTCAACCAAAATGAGATTCCGGATTATAAAATAATGATGATTATTGCAACTTTTGCTTTGGTAGCCAATGCTATCAGTTTGATATTACTACAGAAAGCCAAAAGTGATGAAGCGCATATGAAAGCCTCTATGATTTTTACTTCCAATGATATTTTAATCAATTTAGGCGTCATTATAGCAGGTTGGATGGTCATGCAAACACATTCAAAATATCCCGATTTAATCATTGGAACTTTAATCTTTATTTTAGTCGTCCAAGGGGCTTTCAGAATTATAAAATTATCAAAATAACTAAATAGCAATTCACAAAAAAATAATCTAAAATGAAAAACATATTACAAAAAATCAGTTGCATAATTATTTTAACCATAGCTTTTCAGGCTTCCGGACAAACCGGTAAAACATCTTACAAAATAATGGCCGGTGTTCGGGTTAATCCACTTCTGATTTATGATTTGGAAGGTCAAGTTGTGCAAAAAACATTATTACACGCCGAATTAGGCACGCTGTTTAACGGGAAATTCTATACCTCCCTCGGTTACACTGCAGGCGTTAATGCCGTCTATAATTTTAACGAGTATTGGTTTCTTGATTTCAAACATAAATTACCGGTTTCTTGGGTAATAGCCGAAGCATATAATCTGAGCCATCAAAAATTCTTTATACAATCGGGATTAAATTTCAAATTAAGCCCCATTGGCAATTTGTTTATTTTTGCCTTTACACCAACTCAAGAATTTAAATTAGGTTTAAAAATAGGGGTGTTTATTCCTTTAAATGTCTTGTTAAAAAAGGCATAGATTATGACAAAATTCTTACCTTTGGGTATTCATTTATGGAAACCAAAACACTTCATATTAAAAATATGGTTTGCGACCGTTGCATTACAGCAGTCCGGCAAACCTTAAATAATATGCAAATACCCATAGTTGCTATTGATTTAGGCAAAGTAACAATTACAGACACGCCTTTTGACAAGCAAGAATTAAACAAGGCTTTGCTGCAAATAGGCTTTTCCTTAGTCGAAGACAAAGATAAAACCCTAACCGAACAAGTCAAAGCCTTGCTGATTGAAAAAATTCATTATCAAACAGAACCCGACAAAATCAATTATTCGGATTATTTAAGCCATAAATTGGGTGTGGATTACGCTCATATTTCAAAAAAGTTTTCTAAAACTGAAGGCCTGACTATTGAAAAATACATTATTCTTCAAAAAATAGAAAAAGTCAAAGAACTCATTGATTATGATGAATTAAATTTTTCTGAAATTGCTTATCGCTTACATTACAG
>WGDF01000268.1 GCA_015493405.1 Flavobacteriaceae bacterium | reverse complement strand
ATATTGCTATTTATGCCAAGTCGGAAAGCGCTAAAGCTCAAGTATTGAACATTCTCCCGCATACAGATCATGATACAATCATTAATGCGCTGGATGTAACCAACGAATATCTCATTTCCTTGGAAAGCGACAATCCGCTCCCCCATCATTATATAAAACCTTTTGAAACGGCTCTTAAAAAATTGACGGTTGAAAACGCTTTTATAGAACCTAAACAGCTCTTAAATATAGCTCAGGGCGTCGATACTATTATAAAATTGCACAAATTTCTGAACAAATTCGCTAATTATTTTCCCCAATTATTAACACAAATAGAGACTTTGAAATTTCATCCCGAAATTGCAAAATTAATACATCAGAAAATTGATGGATATGGCGATATAAAAGATCAAGCTTCAGAAGAATTAACTCGAATTAGAAAGCAAATTTCGACTATTTATCAAGATATTCTGCATATTTTCGGCCAAGAAAAACGCCAATATGACAAATTGGGCTATTTAGCTGATATTAAAGAAACTGTTATAGAAGAGCGTAATGTATTAGCCGTTCAGGCGGCATTTAGAAAAAAGGTTAAAGGAAGTCTGCTCGGCACCTCTAAAACCGGAAGTATTGTTTTTATTGAACCTGAAGCTACCGGCCAATTACAAAAAAAATTATTTGGCTTAAAATATGATGAGAAGCAAGAAATTATCAAAATTTTAAAAACGCTTACTAATGACTTAAGACCTTACAGAAACATTTTAGAATCTTATAACCAATATCTTATCAATCTTGATGTTATTGGTGCTAAGGCTAAATTTGCCCAACAGATCGAGGCAATCAAACCTCAATTTTCTAATGGAAAAGAATTGAAATTGGTTCAGGCGTATCATCCCTTGCTTAAAATTGCCAATCAAAAAATTGGGATACCGGTCATACCCCAAAACATAGAATTGTCTCCTGAAAAGCGTATCATCATAATTTCAGGGCCCAATGCAGGTGGTAAAAGCATTAGTTTAAAAACCGTAGGTTTGTTGCAAATTATGGCGCAAGCCGGTATTTTAATTCCGGTAGATGAAAGCAGCCGCTTGACTATTTTTCAGAATATTTTGACCGATATTGGAGATAATCAATCTATTGAAAATCAACTTTCTACCTATAGTTATCGTTTAAAAAACATGCGAAATTTTTTACGCAAAATTAATCGCGAAACCTTGTTTTTAATCGATGAATTCGGCACCGGCTCAGATCCCGATTTAGGTGGCGCTTTAGCTGAAGCCTTCTTAGAAGAATTTTATAAAAAAGAAGCTTTTGGCATCATTACAACACATTATAACAATTTGAAATTAATAGCGGATAAATACTCCGAAATAGTAAATGCTCATATGGAATTTGACACCCGCAATCTCCAACCGACTTATGAATTAAATATCGGGCAAGCCGGTAGTTCATTTACTTTTGAAGTTGCCCAAAAAATAGGTATTCCTTACAGTATCATCAATAAAGCCAAGAAAAAAGTCGATAAAAGTAAAGTCAAATTTGACCAAACTTTGAGCCGTATGCAGGGCGAAATCAAAAAAATGAAAGCCTTACAACTCGAGTATGATCAGCTCAAAAAGCAACTGGATCTTGAGCAAAAGGAACACACCGAACTCAATAAAAATTTACTTCAAAAACTCAATAGATTCAATCAACTATATCAGTTGGAAAACGATATGTTGAAATCCGGAGAAAAAATCAATAAATTATTTCAAGATTATTTCAAACATCAAAATGCCAAGCGCCTAACCACACAAGTTTTTAAATGGGCGGAGATTGAAAAAAATAAAAAATTTCCGCAATTGGACCGGACTAAAAAGCAAACCAAACAGCAAAAAAAAGTTGAAAAAAAGAAGACGGAACATCAGAAAATACTAAAGGATGAAGTTCTGCAGGAACTACAATCTAAAGATGTCGTTAAAGATTTGGAAAAAATAGAGATTAAAACGATGAATTTTACACCAAAAATTGGAGATCAGGTGCGTTTAAAAGGGAGTCAAGCCAATGCAACCATTGAAAAAATCGAAAAAAATAAAGCTTTTTTAAATTATGGTAAATTTACCGCTTCGGTGCCTATCAAAGATTTGGAATTGGTATTGCGAAAATCATAAAAAATAAGGTGACCTAAATTAAGGCCACCTTATTTTTTTTAGAAATTTATAAATGATTATTTCTCTTCTTCTTGTTTATTTTTCTTGATCAATTCTTCTTGAATGTTTTGAGGCACCAGTTCGTAACCTACAAATTCAGAAGTAAAGGTCCCCCGTCCTTGTGTCAATGACCGTAAAGTTGTAGAATAGCGATACATTTCGGCTAAAGGCACTCGCGCTTTAATTTTTTGATATTTTCCGGCGGTTTCCATACCCATAATGATAGCCCGACGACTTTGTAAGTCTGTCATAACGTTTCCCATCATTTCTTCCGGCATCTTAACATTCACTTCTTGAATGGGTTCCAACAATTTAGGATTGGCATCTAAAAAGGCTTGTTTAAAAGCATTGGCTCCAGCAATTTTAAAAGAAATATCATTGGAATCTACAGGGTGCATTTTACCATCATAAACAATGACACGAACGTCACGTACCGGCGATTTGGTTAACGGGCCTGATTCCATCACTTCCAAAATACCTTTTTTGATAGAAGGCAAGTAACGGGCGTCAATAACGCCGCCTACTATTGAATTGATAAACATCAGTGTACCGCCCCAAGATAATTTTTCTTCATCTCGACCACGAACCGGAAAGCTGTCAGGATCGGGCATACCTTCATAATAGGGTTCTATTTTGAGGTGGACTTCACCAAACTGTCCTGCCCCACCCGATTGTTTTTTATGTCTGTAACTGGATGATGCTGAACGTTGTATGGTTTCACGATAAGAGATGCGTGGTTGTTCAAATTCAGCTTTGATGCCATATTCTTTTTGTAAAATCCAGTCAATAATAGCCAAATGCAATTCGCCTTGGCAAGCCAAAATTTGTTGCTTCATTTCCTTGTCATAACTTACTATAACCGTAGGGTCTTGACTGTGAATTCTTTTAAGGGCTTCTTGCAGTTTTTCTTCTTCGTTTTTATTGGCCGCTTTAACTACTTTTCTGATACGTGGCGCCGGAAATTGAATCGGTTTAAAGGTAATTTTATGTTCCGGATCATGTAAAGTATCACTGGTTTCGGTCGATTTCAATTTGATAACCGCTCCAATATCACCGGCTACTAATTTATCTACAGCTTCACGTTGTTTTCCGTTAATAATATAAAGTTGGCCCAGATTTTCCAATTCTCCGGTTCGGCTATTCATCAATTTATCACTTGAATTGATTTCGCCTGATTTAACTTTAAAATAGCTGATTTTTCCTACATTTGGTTCGTATTTAGTCTTAAAGATAAAAACGGAAGGATCGGCATCAACTTTAGGTTCAATACTTTCGCCTTCTAAGCTTTGTTCGGCCGGCATATTCAAGGCTGACGGTGTTACATTGTCAATAAAACCCATTAAACGACCACTTCCCATATCATTAAGAGCAGAAACCACAAAAACGGGGAATAATTCCAAATTTAACATGCCTTTTTTGATGCCTTTTTTCATCTCATCTTCATTGAGCGTGCCTTTTTCAAAGAACAACTCCATCAATTCTTCATCATTTTCGGCTGCTTTCTCAACCAGTTCATTTTGAAGCATCTCTGCCAATTCTTTGAGTTCTTCAGGAATCTCATGTTTTTCGGGTTTACCACCTTCAGGGCCAAAAACATACATTTTCATTTTTAAAACATCGACTATAGCTTGACGGCCATCGGGCATTTTGTGTGGAAATTGTATTTTAACGGCATTCTTACCGGCTAATTCAACAATACTGTTATAAGCTTCGTCATAATTGGCTTCGGGATGATCAATTTGATTGATAACAAAAACAGTGGGGCGGTTAAAACGGTCGATATAATTCCAAATAATTTCGGTCCCGACTTCCACGCCTTGCTGTCCGTTAACCACCATCAATGCGGTTTCGGATACGCGCATAGCGGAAATAATTTCGCCAATAAAATCATCTAATCCGGGGGTGTCTATAATATTTATTTTATAGTTGCGCCATTCGGTGTGTAAAGGCGTCTCGAAAATGGATGTTTGTCTTTCCTTTTCTATTTCCGTAAAGTCAGAAACCGTATTCTTGCTTTCGACAGTGCCACGTCTTTTAAGCAAACCGGCTTCATATAGCATCGTTTCGGCAAGTGTGGTCTTGCCGCTACCGTGGGCGCCAACAAATGCAACATTTTTAATGTGTTTATCATCATAAATTTTCATAGTGGTAAATTTTTATATTTTGACAATAAATATAAAGAAAATAATCAAACTATAGGCTGACAATTTTCAAAAAAACATTCAATTGGTCTGAAAAATTGATTCTTCACGCTTCATTCTTTAAATTCAGACCCTATTAAACAAAAAAGCCGGAGATGAACACCGGCTTTATGAATTTAAACTTTTATTTCGTTTAAAATAATTTGAGATCATCCAGCACTTTCATAACCGACTTAACGTGATTGGCAGATGTTTCCATCAATTCCATTTCATCTTTGGTCAATTTCAAGTTAATAATTTCTTCTACACCATTGTAGCCCAATTTAACAGGTACGCCTAAGGCTACATTGTGTTGTCCGTATTCACCGTCAAGCATAACGCAAACGGGGAAAACACGATGGGCATTCAAAATAACGGATTCAACCATTTCTGCAGCAGCAGCTCCGGGCGCATACCAAGCAGATGTGCCTAATAATTTGACTATTTCTCCACCGCCTTTTTTGGTACGGGCTACTAGTCTTTCAATGGTTTCCGCATCCATTAATTCGGGTAAAGGAATACCTGATACGCTCGTTAATCTGGGAAGCGGTACCATTGTATCGCCATGTCCGCCCATAAGCATAGCATTGACATCTCTGGGAGAAACGTTGAGTTCTTCAGCGATAAAAGCTTCAAAACGACCGG
>WGDF01000267.1 GCA_015493405.1 Flavobacteriaceae bacterium | reverse complement strand
CCAAGGTGCCGTACGATAAGCCGCATAAAATTTACCGTATTGACCGGTAAAATCTTCGTGATGCAAGTGTAACCAATCATACTTTAGAAGTTTATCATTTAAGACATCCTCATCATAAACGACATCGTAAGGAATCTCGGCATAAGACAACACCATCGTAACGGCATCGTCCCAAGGCATTTTATCTTTTGGAGAATAAACGGCTATTTTAGGCGCTTTTTCAAGTGTTACCGCATCCATATTCTTTGAAGGCGCACTGATTTCTTTTAAAATTTGTGCAGCATCATCCTCTGAAATAAGCTCAAAATCAACACCTCTAATTTGACATTCTTCCTTGAGCGATTTATCAAAAGGCATTAAGAAAGCACCGCCTCTATAGTTGAGCAGCCACTTAACTTTGATATGTTGTTGCAAAGCTTTGTAAACAATACCATAGGCTTTAAGGTGATTGTGCTGATTTTCATCCATTGGAATCAAGATGAATTTAGCCCAACTCATTTGCCAAAAAAGCAGCAAAATAAAACTGAAAATAATATGTTTAGAAAGGGAGGTCTTCATCATTTTGTGTGCCGGGTGTGTAAGGATCGAAATGATCTGCATTAAAATCGCCACTGGGGCTGACATCATTGAGTTTGGATTCCATCGTAAATTCCTCACTCAAAGTATTTAGCTCTGAAAAGCGACCAAACTGTCCATCAAAACGCAATCTTATTTGACCGGTTTTACCGTTACGGTGTTTAGCAATAATAAATTCACCCTGATTTTGAGTCGGTGTGTCATCTTCCCACAATTCAACTTTATAATATTCGGGCCTGTATATAAAACTGACAATATCTGCATCTTGCTCAATAGCACCCGATTCTCTAAGGTCTGAAAGTTGTGGCCGTTTATGACCGGCTTTGTCTGTTCTTTCTTCTACTTTACGAGACAATTGTGATAAGGCTATAACCGGAATATTAAGCTCTTTGGCCAAAGATTTTAAATTTCTTGAAATAGTCGAAATCTCTTGTTCCCGATTACCCATTTTATTGTTGGTTTGAGCGGTCATCAATTGTAAATAATCAATAATAACAATGCCAATATCATATTGGGATTTTAATCGGCGTGCTTGTGCCCTCAAATCAAAAATAGATAGCATGCTTGAATCATTGATGTAAATGGGGGCATCGGCAATCCGATCCATTTTATTGTTAAGTAAATTCCATTCCATATCAGAAAGTTTACCACTTCTGAATTTATCAGCGGGAATTTCGGTTTCAATGGAAAACAAACGCTTAATCAATTGGTCGGAAGTCATTTCCAAATTAAAAATAGCGACAGGCACGTTGTGATCAACCGCCATATTACGGGCCATAGACAAGACAAATGCCGTTTTACCCATCCCCGGTCGGGCCGCAATGATAATCAACTCACCATCTTGCCAACCTGAAGTATAATCATCAAGAGAGGGGAAACCGGTCGAAATACCACTGAGTCCTTCTTGTTTGGCCAATTGTTCCAACTGTGCTTTAACATCTGTTACCACCGCAGCAATCTTGGCACTGCCTCGCTTCAAACTACCTTGAGACACTTTAAATAATTCTTGTTCGGCATTATCGAGCAAATCCAAAACATCTACGGTTTCATCATAAGATTTTTCAATAATTTCGCCGGAAATTTCTATTAAACGGCGTTTGACATACATTTGCAAAATAATACGCGCATGGTATTCGATGTGAGCAGCTGTAGCAACCAGATTAGAGAGGGTGATTAAATAGTATTCGCCTCCGACTTGCTGCAAAGTCCCTCTTGAGCGTAGTTCTTCGGTTACTGTAAAAATATCGATAGGCTTACCTTCTTCAAATAATTTGATGATAGCCGCATATATTTCAGTGTGTTCCGGTAAATAAAAAACTTCGTCGAATAATAAATCAACCACTTCATCGACGCCCCGCTTGTCAATCATCATAGCCCCGAGTATTGCTTTTTCAAGTTCCACGGCTTGAGGTGGCACCTTGGCTTGCGGCAAACTCATCGCACGTTGATTTTGCTTTACAATACTATGATCTTTTTTGGGCATTTCCATTGATTCTATTTGTTTTTTGAAGATTTTTTAGATTTATTTTTTCTGGCATAAAAATACAAAGTATGACTTTCTATTTCAATATCCATAGCCGTTTCAAAGTCATTTTTGATCTGTTCAATTCTCGGATCACAAAACTCTATAATTTGAAAATCATCAAGCATAATAATATGATCGTGATTCTTGTTGAAAAAACTCTTTTCGTAAAAGGCTTGAATTTTTCCAAATTGGTGTTTTCGAACCAAACCGGCTTCCAATAACAACTCTAAAGTATTGTATATGGTTGCTTTACTGACTTGAAATTGTCTCTGTTTGAAAAGTTTGTACAAAAAATCAATATCAAAATGTTCATCAATTTTATAAATCTCTTCTAAAATAGCATAACGTTCCGGCGTTTTACGCTGATTATGTTCCTCTAAAAATTCGGTCAATTTATTTTTCACCACTTCGAGTTCTTGCTCAAAAGCTTTGAAACCGGGATTTGAATGATTAGAATGACGCGTCATAAACAATGTTTTTTTATAAGAATAAAATTAAGACTTTTTGATAAAAAAGCCTTCATAAAATTGAGAAAGTTATCAGTTCTTATGCACCACTTATTAACAATGCTTTGTTTTAAGTAGCAAATAATCAAAATTTATTCCAAAAACAGTGAATATTAAAGTCTGAATTAGAATTGAAAAATAGCATTAAACATTAAAACGGAAATGCATCACATCGCCATCTTGCACGACATATTCTTTGCCTTCAACTCGCATTTTTCCGGCTTCTTTAACTTTGGCTTCCGAGCCGTATTTGATATAATCGTCATAAGAAATAACCTCAGCCCGTATAAAACCCTTTTCAAAATCGGTGTGAATAACGCCGGCGGCTTGGGGTGCCGTCGCTCCAATTGGAATGGTCCAGGCGCGGACTTCCTTGACGCCCGCTGTAAAATAAGTTTGTTGTTTGAGTAAGGTATAAACGGCACGAATCAATTTATTGATCCCGGGTTCATCCAATCCCAAATCATCCAAGAACATTTTACGTTCATCATAAGTATCTAATTCCATAATATCAGCTTCCGTTGCAGCCGCCAAAATCATCATTCCGGCATTTTCATCTTTAATGGCTTCCTTTACAGCTTCTACATATTTGTTCCCATTTTGAAGAGATGCTTCATCCACATTGCAAAGATACAAAACAGGTTTGTCAGTTAATAATTGATAAGTATCGACATATTTTTCACGTTCATCATCGGTAAAATCCATAGCCCGCACCGAAATGCCTTTTTCGAGATTTTCTTTGATTTTCAAAAGCAATTCATATTCCTTTTTACCTTCTTTATCACCGGTTTGCGCTTTACGTTTGACTTTATCAATACGTTTCTCAACCGTTTCCAAATCTTTGAGTTGCAGTTCGATATCAATTATTTCTTTATCCCGAACCGGATTGATTGTATTTTCAACATGAGTAATATTGTCGTCGTCAAAACAGCGTAAGACATGAATAATGGCATCGGTTTCGCGAATATTCGCCAAAAATTTATTGCCCAAGCCTTCGCCTTTGCTGGCGCCTTTGACCAATCCGGCAATATCGACGATTTCAACCGTTGCCGGCAAGACGCGTTCGGGTTTAACTATTTTTTCTAAAGCTTCTAAACGCGGATCCGGCACATTGACCACACCTACATTGGGTTCAATGGTGCAAAAAGGATAATTTGCCGACTGCGCTTTGGCATTGGACAAACAATTAAAAAGGGTTGATTTTCCGACATTGGGTAAACCGACTATTCCTGCTTTCATACAATTTTTACTTAAAAGAAAACGATTATAAAATCGTTGATTAAATTAATTTTCTGCTTGATAAAATTTCGGCAAATATAAGCTATTTTTAGAAAAAATAATCCGGTTGGATTTTAGATGATTATCAAAAATTCATCCTTAAAATCCAATCTCATATTAATGATATATTGAGGTATTTATAAAGGCCGCTTTTCTTATTTTAAAAAGAATTGTTGCAAATCATTATGTTCAAAATAATTATCAGTGAAGCTTATGAAGCTTTCTTTATTTTTTCAATCAGCGTTTTAGATAGCTTTTTAGCGACATATTTTTGATCGATGATCAGCCTTTTGCGATTGGAACCCGGCAAAGCAAACATATCATCTTTAAGTGTTGCTTCTACTAAAGAGCGCAATCCACGTGCGCCCAATTTATATTCAATAGCTTTTTCAACGATATAATCTAAGGCTTCTTCTTTAACGGTTAAAACGATACCATCCATAGCCAACAATTTTTTATATTGTTTGACCAATGCATTTTTGGGCTCCGTTAAGATTCGTTTCAGTGTCTCTTT
>WGDF01000266.1 GCA_015493405.1 Flavobacteriaceae bacterium | reverse complement strand
GGTCTTATCCGAATGAACTTGATTATTCCGACAAAAAACATCAAAACAACATCAAACAAAATCTTTCGGCTTTATGGCAAGCCCTTAAAAATCGAAAAGTTTTGGCTATTGTGCATTCATCTGCGGTATTTGCCGCTTATCAAAAAGCGACCAAAGACTATATCCAACCGGTGATGAAAAATGTAGCTTTTACGCTACCGTTCCTAGTCGGTATTTCGGTCGATAAAAAAAATGGACTGCTTATCGGACTTATGTATTTGCTTTTATATCTATTCACTGCCATGGCTTCGAGTTACGCCGGCTTTTTAAGCGAAAAAATCAAAAATTTGAGTTACAAAAGTTTGTTAGCCGGTTTTTCGCTGGGCATAATCGGTGGTTATTTTTTTAATCTAAAGCTTTGGCTTCCGGCATTATTGGCATTTAGCGGTATTTATATCATTCAAAGTCTACGCAAGCCCATCTTAACCGGATATTTAGCAGATGAAGTCCCGAACAAAATTTTGACTTCAGTATTATCGGCAGAATCTTTATACCGGACTTTATTGACAGCCATACTTGCTGTAAGCTTGGGCTATTTGACCGACCGTTTTGGTTTGGGAGCCGCTTTTATTATTATCAGTAGTGGTCTCATCGGAATTTCATTGCTTTTATCTTATAAAAATGAGAGTTTAACATAATTAATAAGAAACAGCCGTTTAATGCATTCTATATCAATATTTTGAATTGAAAAATGTATAGAAAATGACACCAAATGCAGTATTTCAAAAATTGAATCAGGCAATTGTAACATATTTTGAGTATTTTCGTTAAAGCAATATAACGCCCCATCAAGATGACGCAACTTGAATTTGTGAATACCGTAAAACGGCTTGAAGACCGTATGTTTCGACTGGCAAAAATGATGTTGATATCTAAAGATGAAGCCGCCGATGCCGTTCAGGAAGTTTTTACCAAGCTTTGGATCAAAAAAGAGCAGCTTAATCGTATTTCAAACCAAGATGCTTATTTTATGCGGGCTGTGCGCAATTATTGCTTAGACCGGATAAAATCTAAACAAGCCAAAGAAAGTCGGATCGACAGTATCGCCTTTATGATGAAATCACCTTCATCGGAAAAAAAATATGATACAGATGAAGCAGTTAGTTTAGTAGAAAAAATAATGTGGCAATTGCCTGACAAACAACGTTTAATAGTTCAATTACGCGATATTGAAGGCTACGAATTTAAAGAAATCGCCGACATTTTAGATATGAACGAGAATGCCATACGAACCGCTCTTTCCAGAGCGCGTAAATTTTTAAAAAACGCTTTAATCAAACATTATGAATTTGGATTACAAGAACATAGACAATATTCTTAACAAATATTTTGAGGGCTTAACCTCCTTAGAAGAAGAACAAAGCCTGCGCCGGTATTTTACCTCCGAAAATATTGCTGCAGCACACAAGCCTTATAAAGCTCTTTTTCAATATTTTGAAAATGATAAAACGGTTACAAACCCGAAAGTTATTCGTTTAAAAGATAAACCAAAGACTTACAAAATGTATTATGCCGCTTCGGTCGCGTTGCTTATTGGTTTGGGATTGGTATGGCTTTTGCAATCTGATTTAAAAAACAAATTAAATTTTCAAGATTCAAGTGCCACAATACAGATTTCCAATCCTAATCCTCAAATGAAAAAGGATGCCGAAAAAGAAATTAAAAAATTTGCTCAAAACATTGATCAAGGTTTAAAAAAAACCGGTGCTTTAAGTATTTTTGGCTCCACAACCAAAAAAGTATTTAATCTAAATCCAACAAAAAAAACAAAGAAAAATAAAAAATATAAATCAGAAAAAGATTAAAACTCATCTGTCATTGTATTTTATCAATTTAAAAACAAATCTCATGAAAAAATTAATAGTCCTCTTTAGTTTAATTTTAACCGTCAATGGTTTTGCACAAAGCTTATTCGATAAGTACGAAGACGTAGACCAGGTCAGTTCCGTCATTGTTACTGATGAAATGTTTAAACTTTTAAAAGAAATAGAGCCCGAAAGCACTGAAGCCAAAGAAGAAATCAGCATGCTAAGCGATTTGACCGGCTTAAAAGTATTTTCGACTGAAGATCAAAAAGTTGCAGAACAAATGCTGATAGATGCCAACCGCTATATCAGTTCTAAAAAAATGACAGAATTGATGCGCATTAACGACCAAGATGCTAACGTCAAATTTTATATTGTAAAAGGCAATCAGCCCCATATGGCCAAAGAATTGATAATGCTCTTGAAATCAAAAAAACCGAACCAAAAAAAGACCGTCATTATGTTGATTACCGGACAAATTAATTTGAAGAAATTATCAAAATTAAATAAAAAAGTCAAAATTATCGACCGTAAATATTTAAAAGAAGTTGAAAAAAATCAAAGCAAATAAGTGTTTTTGCTAAAAACAATAAAAACTATTATGAAAACGCCCTATCATTTTTTGCCTTTAATTTTGTTCCTTATCTTTGCAACGGCTTGTAAGACTGATCCTATGGAGAATTATTTTGTCCAAGCCAGCGAAAGTCCTGATTTTTTTGTCATAAACATACCGGCAAGTATCGTTGAATTTGATCAAAATAAATTAGATCCTGAAACGCTCAAACAAATCAAAACCATCAAAAAAATGAATATTTTGGTTTATAAAAATGATTTTGAGCCAGCAAAAAAACAAAAGGAATTTGCTAAAGCGGACAAAATAATTAAAAGTAAAGCTTATAAAACCTTGACCAAAATTAACAACAAAGGTTATGAAGTGGTCTTTACTTATCAGGGAAACCCACAACAAATTGATGAAGTTGTTTTTCTGGGCAAAGACCAAAATTATAATTTTATAATTGGCATGCTCAAAGGTAAAAATGTCAATGTCAACAGTTTGGTCAAAGCATTCAAACATATAAAAGATGTCGATCAGTCTCAAACCAAATCAATTATTGATATGATCAAAACCGAAAAATAAATGTTCAGATTTCTTTATATTTTTATTTTTATCAGTGGACTAAGTCATCTTAATGCACAAAAAAAAGTCAATCTTGAAGAAAAGCTGCAAGGCTTTCATATTGCTATGGAAGATGAAATGGCCGGTCAGCCGGTCGATGTGTCAAGACGTGTCAAACTCTACCTCAATGATGGCACTGTTATCAAGCATCGAAAATCCGATATGTATTTCAACCCTGATAAATATGACAAACTGATTTATTTGGATCAAGATGGTAAAATTCGCGCCTTTGTTTTTACCAAAATTAACGATGATATATTGGCCGAAACAACGGATAAAATTGACCTCAGTGAAAAACAAAAAGCGGTCTATTTTAATTTGACCGACATCAATGGCAAAAAATACACACTTGATGATTTAAAAGGTAAAATCATTGTGATGAATTATTGGTTTTCGGCCTGTCGCCCTTGTGTGATGGAAATGCCCGAACTCAATAAACTTGTAGCCAAATACCGAGATAAAAATGTGGTTTTTCTGGGCCTAACTTACAATGTTAAACCCAATATCGAACGCTTTTTGCAACGATTCGAATTTGACTACAATCTGATTCCCGAAGCACAAATTGAAATTCACAATTACCAAGTTAAGACCTATCCAACACATATTATTATTGACCAAAAAGGCTATATTGTCTTACGCGAAGAAGGTCTTAATTACGATACTGTCGATATTTTAGATCAAACGATTCAACATCTTATTGACCGGTAGCTATGCTCAGCGACTTTATTAAAAGCTTACTTGCATACCTTGAAGCACTCCGGTATTTTGTAAAATTCAGCCTCTACAAATATCTGATATTTCTATTGGTCTTATTAATTTTATTTGCTTTTCCGGTTTTTATTTTTGATTATATCGTCAGCGCCTTGACCCGCTTGATTCCATATTTTGAGATGGAGAAATATGCAATGATCTCAGTTAATATGGCCGCCGGCATATCCGGTTTTTTGTTACTTCTTATTCTTTCGCCCTTATTTTCAACCGTTTCCGAAGAAGTAGGGAAACGCTTGTCACATCACACTTATAAATTTTCGCCCCTTCAATTTATGAAGGATATCGTGCGCGGTTTGAAAATCAGCTTGCGTAATTTGATTTATCAATATTTTATGCTGGCTTTGATCAGCATTTTCTTATTTCTAATGCCTAAATCATCTGTTTTGCAATTCATTGGAAATAGCTTAATCTTTTTAATTACAGCCTATTTTTACGGCTTTTCTATTTTGGATTATGCTATGGAAAATTATAGAATGTCCTATAAAGTTTCTGTCAATTTTGTGCATCAAAATCCGGGAATAGCCCTCGGCCTCGGCAGTGTTTATTATTTGGCCATCAGTGCAAATAATGTCGTTGAAGGCAGCCTGATAAGTCATCATACTGCCATTTATTGGTCCGCTTTTTCAGAAGCCCTGGTTGCTTTAATCGGGGTAATTGCCGCCAGCATTGTTATGCATAGAAAACAAAGCGGCTTATTAAAAAAATAAGTCCGGCTTAAATCACCGGACATTATATTATTCTAATGAAAACATCTCTATCTTTTTAAAGAGCTGTACCAACTTCCGTTTTGAACGGTCCAAATCAGACAAGATTTCCTGTCCGGATGCTGCAAATTTGGCGGTCTTTTTCCCAAATAAAGATTTGTAATAATCAATACCTTCTTCCAAATTAGATGTGAATTTTTGAAAATATTTGGCTTGTTTTTTATCAATTTTATCTGAAGTTTCCTCTACTTGTTTTTTTAAATAGTCAATATAAAGATTCAATTCTTTTACAAACATATGCGGGCGATAGGCTTTACGCAACAAATCTGTTTTCCCATATATATGACCAACCATTTTTTTCAATGAAACTATTTTATCAAAATAAGCCATGTTGGGCCCCGGACAAACCGTGACCCCATTGTCTTTAATTTTATAATCGATATGATGTGTGAGAATCGCCGGCTCTGACAAACCGACACACAAACATTCAGGTGCAGTAATTTTATCTACGGCTTTTTGGTAAGCAGTTTCGGCCAAATTTTGTGTCTCCAATTCTTTCAATTTCAAATATTGGTATTGTCTGGAAGCCGTGCAAATGTGCCGATCAGTGTATTCTTTGTTGGACACCAAATAGGCTTTAGGACAACTGCTTCCGGGACGTCCTTTTTTTACCTTTTCTATTTTTTTCAATGTTGCCGACGCTGTTCTTAAACTGTTAAATGGGACGCCCAAAGGAGAAATATCACTCAAATATAAATCGTCTTCTTTGGCTTTGGCCAATTCTTTAATGGTATAATCATCAACTGTTGTCGCCTCCGGAACCAATAAAAACGGACTGCCCCAGCCTACACTATCCACTTGGTAATAATCGAGCAAAAATTCATGTTCTTCTGTCGTCCCTACGCCACCTTGTGCGGTAACTTTGACAGGCATTAATGATTCGGGCACGGGTTTTCCTTTGTTTTCCAAAGCTTTAGTCAAAATACCAAAAACATCTGCGATAAGCGTTTCTTTATTATTTCTAAATTCTTCTAAAATCGGTCCCATTAAAAAACCGTCGGTAGCAAAAGCATGCCCACCGCAGTTTAAGCCGGATTCAACCCTGTATTCACTGACCCATAAGCCTTTTTTGGCTAAAAATTTACCTTGGATCAATGCCGAACGATAATCGCTGACTTTTAAAATGATTTTCTTTTTGATAAATCCGGATGCATCGGGATAAAAATCCTCAAAATTTTCAATATAAGCATATAATCGCGGACTCATTCCGGCAGACAATACCAAAGATGAGGTCAAGTTACTATTGGCATAGCCTCTTAAAGCGGCATGAGCATCATTGAATTCCTGAGGCAATTTTTCACCGTTTTTGTAATTCTCCTTATCCACTTTAGTCATAATATTAACATCAATGCTGCCCATAGTTAAATTATTACCGAGCCATTGTTTTACCTCATCAATATTCTGATTTATAACATTTTTAAAGTCCTTTTTAAGGCTGGAAGTATCGGGTAACATTTCAAAATAATCGAAAATATCATTTTTTTTATCTTCAAAATTATTTTTTAAGGTTTCAAATTTCTCATTCGCCAAGGTTTGAATCAGATTCAGATAAGCTGTAATTCGTTTGGCCATATAATCTTCAGCTTTTTGAGGAATTTCTTTATAGGGCAAATCAAATTTTTCGCTATATACCTTTCTAAGTTTCTCCAGTAAAACATTGTCAACCAAAGAAATAACCGAATCTATTCCAAACGGCGCAACCTTTAAAGGCGTATCAATAGTATAGGCTACACCCATTACCGGAATATGAAAGTTATGTGTTTTATGCATTTTTTTATGTTTGTTTATTTGTTTTAATTTACAAAGATAAACCTAAAGACCTTATAAATCCCTAAGCTTAACAAATATTTGTCTTTATTTCCCCTCATTAATATTTAAAATGTCAAATATAGTCCCTTTACTTTCATTTATCTTTAAATAATATATAAATTTTTTAATTATTCACAATAAACCAATTGAATAGACTTTGAAAGTTATAATTAAATAATTGTGTTAAATTTTATAAAATGATTAAAAATCAGTTTTTTATCCAAAAAAATCTTTTATTTTTAGGTCAGCAAATGAACAAACAAAGAATACTTTCGATTGATATCTTTAGAGGGATGACCATAGCTTTTATGATTTTGGTCAATACACCCGGGACTTGGAGTCACATCTTCAAGCCCTTGGATCATGCCCCGTGGCATGGACTGACGCCCACAGATTTAATCTTTCCTTTTTTCTTATTTATTGTCGGCACATCCATTGTTTTGGCCTACTACAACAAACGCCAACATATAGACCATGGTTTATATAGAAAGATTATTGTTCGGAGTTTTAAAATTATCTTAATCGGTTTATTATTGGCTGCTTTCACTTTCAAATTTCCATTTATCAAAGATATGTCTCATTTCCGTTTTCCCGGTGTGCTGCAACGTATCGGCTTGGTTTTTCTTATCACGGCACTGTTATTCGTTAAAGTAAAAAACTGGAAATGGTATCTTTTGATTTTAATTCTTCTTTTGGGCGGTTATTGGTATAGCATGACCCAAATTCCCATCCACGGGCAAAAACCGCAATTGACCAAAACGGAAAACTTAGCTTCTATTATAGATCGGAAAGTATTTACCAAAAATCATATGTGGCGGCATTATGAAAAAGAAGGTTATGTGCAAGGCGATTATGACCCTGAAGGTTTGTTTAGCACTTTACCGGCCATTGGCACGACGCTACTCGGTATCTTTTTAGGCTTACTTTTAATCAACAGACGTATTTCTCCGCATGCCAAATTGATTTTATTTATCGTTATTGGAATAATACTTTGGCTTTTGGGCTGGTGGTGGAGTCAAAGTTTTCCTCTTAACAAACGGCTGTGGACCAGTAGCTATGTCTTATATACCGGTGGTTTGGCTTATTTAGTTTTTGCGCTTACCTATTTTTTGGTTGATATTTTAGGAATCAAAAAATGGGGTAATATCTTTAAATATTTGGGTATGAATGCTATTGCCATTTTTACTTTATCTATTTTCATCACCAAATCTTTTTACCTCTTGCATATCCCCGGCACCAAAACAACCATTCATGGATGGCTTTACCATCATCTTTATACAACCTGGATGGGAAATACCGAATTAAGTTCCGTGCTTTACGCCCTGAGCGTTGTCATTTTTTATATATTTGTGGCTTGGTGGATGTATCAAAAGAAAATCTTCATCAAAGTATAACAGCCTTAATGCACCGTCATTACCGGCTTCATTTATTTCTCGTTTAAAAATTTTTATTATGGCACTTAATTATATTTGGGTCGGTTTTTTTCTCATTGCTTTTGTTGTCGGTCTTATCAAGCTTGTTTTTTTGGGCGATGTAGAAATATTTTCTACTATGATGAAAGCACTTTTTGAGCGATCCAAACTCGGTTTTGAACTATCTTTAGGCTTAACCGGAATTTTAGCCTTATGGATGGGCATTATGAAAATAGGTGAAAAAGGCGGTATGATTCGTATTTTAGCTCGTATGGTCAGCCCGCTTTTCACCCGGTTATTTCCCGAAGTTCCTAAAGACCATCCGGCTATAGGTTCTATGATGATGAATTTCTCAGCCAATATGCTCGGCCTTGATAACGCCGCTACACCTTTAGGCTTAAAAGCCATGAAAGATTTGCAGGAGCTCAACCCCAAAAAAGACACCGCCAGTAATGCTCAAATCATGTTTCTGGTTTTAAACACATCAGGCTTGACTCTGATTCCCGTGAGTATTTTGGCTTTGCGAGCTATGAAAGGTTCTGTTAACCCGACAGATGTATTTTTACCTATTCTTATTGCGACTTATATTTCGAGTTTGGTCGGTTTAATCTATACAGCTATTATTCAGAAAATCAATTTGTTCAACAAAGTTGTTTTAGCCTATCTGGTCGGCACAACACTCCTGATAGGAGGCATTGCTTCTTATGTTTTCTACTTAAAAGATCCCGAAAAAATCAGTGTTTTTACAAATCTATTGAGCAATATAACGCTGTTTAGTATCATTATAGCCTTTATCAGTGTAGCCTTATTTAAAAAAATAAATATTTACGATGCCTTTATCGAAGGCGCTAAAGACGGCTTTCAAGTCGCTGTAACCATTATCCCCTATTTGGTAGCTATGCTGGCTGCTATCGGCGTCTTTACCGCTTCCGGCGCAATGGATTATGTATTAGACGCATTCCGATTTTTATTCGCTCATATTGGCATAGACACGCGTTTTGTAGATGGCTTACCCACAGCTTTTATGAAGCCTTTAACCGGAGGCGGAGCACGTGCAGCCATGGTCGAAAGTTGGGTCGATCATGGCGTAGATAGCTTTGTCGGACATTTAACCTCGGTTTTGCAAGGGAGTACTGAAACCACTTTTTATGTCTTGGCTGTTTATTTCGGATCGGTCGGAATTAAAAAAACACGCTATGCTGCCACAGCCGGTATTGTAGCTGATGTTGCCGGTATTATTGCTGCTATTTTGGTGACCTATTTATTCTTTGGCTATATGAAATAGTCCATCCATAAAAAACGAAAAGCCCTATCCAATTTTTATTTGCCTCAATCTGATATGAAAAACCAAGCATACTTTATAATCTTGCTACTATTTTCAGCTTGCAAAGGTCTTAATAATACCGAAAAAAACTTGACGCATCAAAAAATTATCAGTCAAATCGAACAAAGCATAGATCAATGGCACCAAGCAGCAGCCGATGCTGATTTTAAAACTTATTTTGATCTGATGACGCCCGATGCTGTTTTTGTCGGCACTGATGCTTCCGAAGTCTGGTCTAAAAAAGATTTTATGACTTTTGCCAAACCTTATTTTGAACAAGGTAAGGCATGGGATTTCAAAAAAATAAACCGGCATATTTATCTCGATGATCAACATCCGGACTTTGCTTGGTTTGATGAAACCCTTCATACTTGGATGGGCGTCTGTCGCGGCTCAGGTGTTATGGTATATAAAGATAAAGATTGGCGCATCCGGCATTATGTCTTATCCATGACTGTTCCCAATGCTAAAATCAAACAAGTGATGCACATTATCAAATGATAAAATCGGAAACGCGAATCAACTTCCTGACTTCGCCTCTTAGATATCCTTAAAAAAGTATTTGTAAATCAATATTTTTAGAAGTAAGTTTGTAGTCATAAAAAAGAGTCCTAAATTCTAGAAAATTATGTTACAAATCAACCGCATCAGAGCCGAAAAAGACGCGATTATTGAAGCTATGAAAAAACGCAACATCAATGCTTCAGAAATGATTAATCGTGCTATTGAATTAGATGATTTACGTAAAAAAACACAAACTGATAATGATAATTTGTTAGCTGAAATGAATAAATTGTCCAAAGAAATAGGACAACTATACCAATCGGGACAAAGTCAAAAAGCAGAGCTTCTAAAAGCGAAAACCTCACAACTAAAAGAACAAATAAAGGTGCTTTCCGAGCAATTGGACCAAGCCAAAATCGACTTAAAAGAAGTTTTATATCAAATACCAAATGTTCCCAACCCACTGGTACCTTTTGGTAAAGATGATACGGACAATGAATTGGTTTTTGAATACGGTGATGTTTTAAATATGCCTGATGAGGCACTCCCCCATTGGGAATTAGCCAAAAAATATGACATTATCGATTTTGATTTGGGCAATAAAATAACAGGTGCCGGTTTTCCGGTTTATAAAGGCAAAGGGGCTAAATTTCAACGGGCATTAATCAATTATTTCCTCGATAAAAATGATGCAGCCGGTTACCGCGAAATGCAAGTGCCGCATCTAATTAACGAAGCTTCCGGTTATGGCACCGGCCAATTACCCGACAAAGAAGGCCAAATGTATATTGTTGAGCGTGACAATTTGTATTTGATTCCGACGGCTGAAGTGCCGGTAACCAATCTCTATCGCGATGTGAGGTTAACCGAAAAGGATTTTCCGGTTAAAAATACCGCCTATACACCTTGTTTCCGTCGTGAAGCCGGTTCCTATGGCGCTCATGTACGCGGCTTAAATCGCTTACACCAATTTGATAAAGTTGAAATCGTTCGTTTGGAACACCCTGAGCATTCCTACAAAGCTTTAGACGAAATGGTGTCGCATGTCAAAGAAATTCTGATAGAATTAGGCTTACCTTTTCGTATTGTGCGCCTTTGTGGCGGTGATTTGGGCTTTACCTCTGCCCTGACCTATGATTTTGAAGTCTGGTCCGCTGCTCAAAAACGCTGGTTGGAAGTGAGTTCCGTCTCAAATTTTGAAGATTTCCAAGCCAATCGCTTAAAATTGCGTTTTAAAGACAAACAAGGCAAAAACCGCTTGGCCCATACCCTGAACGGCAGTTCTTTAGCTTTGCCTCGTGTCGTAGCAGCGCTACTGGAAAACAACCAAACCGATCAAGGCATCAAAGTGCCCGAAGTTTTGCGAAAATTCCTCGGCTTTGAATATATCAATTAGCTGATTTTGTAACAAATCCGGCCTTATCTCGTATCTATATTGAAAAATGATATGAACCTAACTAAAATCTATATCTGTGAAAAAACTATTCTTATTTTTATTACTGCCCGCTATTTTAAATTCTTGTCAAATTACGGAAGATGTAACTTTCCATAAAAATGGAAGCGGTTCATACAATTTCAATGTCGACATGAGTGGCATGATGCAAATGATGAAAGGCATGGACAAAAAAAATGACAGCTTAAAAGCTCAAAAAAAGTTTAAAAAGAAAGATACGATCATTTATTTTTCCAGCATCATAGAGAAAAACAAAGACAGTATTGCCAAATTATCCAAAGAAGAAAGAGAAAGCTTGAAGGCCTTAAAAGATGCCCAAATCCGAATCAATTTAGATGAAGAAAAAGGAAAAATGTTCATGCAATATGTGATTCCATTTAAAAGTATCGCAGATTTGGATCATATGACCGAAAAATTGAAACAACTCAATAGTTTTAACAAAAAAAATAAACAAGGAATGGGACATATGGATGACATAATGCCCAAAGCCGAAATCACCTACCGGTTTAACAAACACAAATTTCATCGTATTGTAAAAGTCTCAAAATCAGTCGAT
This sequence comes from Flavobacteriaceae bacterium, assembly GCA_015493405.1. Lineage (GTDB taxonomy): Bacteria > Bacteroidota > Bacteroidia > Flavobacteriales > Flavobacteriaceae > WGBX01. The sequence goes on along the minus strand of WGDF01000266.1, from coordinate 2,547 downwards.
CAAAAAAAGACTGCAAATGGCCAAAATAAACTTGATAAAATGATGAAAATGTTCCAATACAAATTGGTGTATCATTTCCCCTACAAAATAGCTTCTACAACTTATAAACAAGCCCTTATTGGTGCTGACGGTCGATCAATCCATATTGAAGTGCCGGTTGACAGTTTGATAAAAAATCCTAAATTATTGGACTTCGAAGTAAAATTCCAATAAAACTGTTGCCCCATCAATGTTAGATTAATCATTCTGTTTGATATAGAATATAAATTAAAACTGACGGGGATTGTGTTTTGAGTCATTGCATAATAATTGATGAAATATAAATCAACATAACCGTTCCGGTAAATCTTAAATTTTATTTCCGGATTTTCTTCAAAAAAACAGCTTTTATCAAAAAAAATAATATATTTGCATCATAAATACATCAGATGAACATACTGAATACATATTTTAGTTACTTTTTTTACTTTTATTTTTACGTAAAAGAAGGGACTTTGTATGCTTAAATGACATTAATATTTTGCAATAGAAAGTCCCGATTTTTTCGGGACTTTTTTATTAACGACCTGTTAGGTTTTCAAAACCTGATAGGTCTAAATGGAAAAAGAAAATACGAATGATAATTTATTAATCATCTTAACAAAATAGACCTAGCAGGTCTTCGAAGATCTAGTAGGCTTCAAAAACCTACTAGGTCTGAAAAGTAAAAAAACTAAAAATATGAATATAGGCATACAAGGCACTGTCGGTTCGTTTCATTACGAAGTAGCCAAAAATTTATTCGGAGAAGACAATCATTTTGTAGAATGTATGGATTTTAATGATATACCGGTCTTGCTCAAACAAGGCAAAATAGACAAAGGCGTTATGGCGGTAGAAAACACGATTGCAGGCGCCATTCTGCCCAACTACGCTTTGATTGACGAATACGATTTACATATCGCCGGCGAATATTATTTACCCATTCATCATCATTTGTTGGCTTTGCCCGGCCAAACTGTGGCAGACATTAAAGAAGTTTGGAGCCATCCTATGGCATTGTTGCAATGCCGCAAATATTTGCGCAGCCAACCGCATATCAAATTGGTCGAAGAAAAAGATACTGCTGAAATGGCAAAAATCATCCAACAAAAACAACTCAAAGGGATAGCCGCCATTGCCGGTTACGAAGCTGCCAAACTTTACGATTTAGACATTATAGCCGAGAGCATTCAAACCAATCAAATCAATGCGACACGTTTTGTGGTGTTGGATTTAAAAAACGGCGATACCGTCCAAAATTTCAACAAAGCTTCCATTCGTTTCAAGCTCTCGCACCAACCCGGCAGTTTGGTCAATGTATTACAGATTTTTAACCGCTACAACCTGAATATGAGCAAGATACAGAGCGTTCCGATTGTCGATAAACCTTGGGAATACGCCTTTTTTGTCGATTTACTGATTGACCGTCTTGCAGATTATCAAACGGCAATGTATCAAGTTGCCCGTCAAGTTATCGAACTAAAAATTTTAGGAGAATATACTTCAATGAAAAAATAACAATGCAAGCACAACGACTCGAACACATACAAGAATATTATTTTTCGACCAAGCTCAAAGAAATTGCCCGCTTGCGTGCCGAAGGCAAGCCTATCATAAATTTAGGTATTGGCAGCCCCGATTTACCACCTCCGAAAGCTGTCAGAGAGACTTTGGCAGCAACAGCCTTACAACCGGACTCGCACCAATATCAAAGTTACCGTGGTATTCCGGAGTTGCGACAAGCCATAGCCGGCTATTATCAAACATATTTCAAAACCGCTTTGGATGCCGAAACGGAAATTCTGCCTTTAATCGGTTCCAAAGAAGGCATTATGCACATTAGTATGGCATTTCTTAATCCGGGAGATGAAGTTCTGTTGCCCGACCCTGGCTATATGACTTACCGCGCCGCCACACTGCTTGCCGGTGGCAAACCGGTGTATTATGTATTAAATGAAAAAAATAACTATCTGCCCGATTTAAAAGCTTTGACACAAACCGATTTGAGCAAAGTCAAATTAATGTGGCTCAATTATCCGCATATGCCTACCGGTGCTGTTGCCAACAAAGAATTTTACGGGCAATTGATTGATTTTGCTCGGGAACACCAAATTTTATTGGTCAATGATAATCCGTATAGTATGATTCTAAATCCGCAGCCGTTGAGTATTTTGTCCATTCCGGGGGCTAAGGAAACGGCATTGGAACTCAATTCGTTGAGCAAATCGCATAATATGGCGGGCTGGCGTATCGGGATGTTGCTGGGAAAAAAAGAGATGATTGATACGGTGATGAAATTTAAAAGTCAAATGGACAGCGGGATGTTTCTCGGCTTGCAAAAAGCGGCGGTTACGGCACTGAATACACCGGCTGAATGGTTCGATAAACTTAATAAAATATATAGCAGACGAAAAAGTATCGTTCTGAAAATTTGTGACGCACTGAATTTACAAGCCCGCCCCAATCAAAGTGGTTTGTTTATATGGGCAAAACTGCCAGACGGACAAAACAGTCGTGATTTTACCG
>WGDF01000265.1 GCA_015493405.1 Flavobacteriaceae bacterium | reverse complement strand
CGTAAGATTGCAGTTTTTCAAGATTGGCTTTGGTTGCCGGATGCGCATACATATCCAAATCCATAGCCGGTGCTATCATCACCGGACATTTGGCTGACAAATAAACTGCTAATAAAAAATTGTCTGCTTGTCCATGCGCCATTTTAGCCAACGTATTGGCCGTTACCGGCGCAAAAATCATCAAGTCCGCCCATAACGCTAAGGCCACATGATTATGCCATTCTCCTTCTTTATTTTTGACAAAATCGGTTATAACCGGACGCCCCGATAAAGTAGCCAAAGTAACCGGCGTTACAAAATCATGCGCTGCAGGCGTCATCAATACCTGCACTTGCGCCCCTGATTTTTTGAGCATACGCACCAATAAAGGAATTTTGTAAGCGGCAATACCGCCACTCACACCAATAATGATATTTTTGTCTTTTAAAGACACTTTTTATTTAAATTCGTTGTAGTCCTCTTCGGACATATCTTTCCAATAAATTTTATCTTCCAACCATTCTTGCAAAGCAACAGCCGTCGGCTTGGGCAAACGCTCATAGAAACGAGAGATATCAATTTGTTCTTTATTCTCAAAAATTTCAGCCAAAGAATCTTGATCCGTTTCAAACTCTTTCAATTTTTTAATCAATTCCTCCTTTAATTCCTGATTGATTTGCTCGGAACGTTTACCTACAATTTTGATCGCTTTATAAATATTGCCGGTAGGGGCTTTAATTTTTTTTCTATCGTAAGTAATCGTGTTTAAAGGGGCTTTTGTTTTTTTTAAATCTGCCATAATATAGGGGTGTTTTTTCTTTCTTTAATAACTCAATTCAGTCAATCTAAACGCGCTGGTTTAAGCCGTTATTGACCATTATTTATTTCTATTTTTCTAACTCAGTCGTGTCATTTTCTTTGTTGGGCAAAGCTTTTTTCAAATCTTGATACAATTGATCCGCTTCTTTTTTTAATTGGGATTGCTTGCTTTTTTGAACAAAATTTTTATAATATTGAATAGCCGTTTGCAAACGTGCTTCTTTCTTTGATTCTACACTATTCAAAGCCAAATCATGAGCCGCTTTAAAGCGATAAAATAAGGCATTTTCCTTTAAATGTGAGCCCGGATAATCGACCAAATAATTATTAAATGAGCGAATGGCTGCCTTATAACGGTCCAAATCATAATACATTTTAGCTATTTCAAAATACTTGCGTTCCAGTTTGTGTTGCAAATGAGCATCTATTTTGTTGACCTGATCTTTATATTTTGAGTAAGGATATTTTTTCAAAAATTGATTCACTTCTTCTATAGCTCTAACCGTATAAGCTTGATCGACCGAATATTTTGGCGAAAGCGCATTATAAGCCAAAACGATATAATAACCGGCTTCCTCGGCTTTACTGCTTTCGGGATAAAGTTGCGTGAATTTTCTGAATTTTGCGCCGGCAGACACATAATATTTCATATGATACAAAGACATCGCATGAGCAAACAGTAAACGTTGATAAACCGGTTTGCGTTTATAAAATTTATCGACTTGCGAAAACAATTGGTCCGCTTTGTTATACTTACCGGCTTTATACATTTGCCAAGCCATTTTATACTTGGCATCCAAATCATTGCCATTATACACTTTTTGATACTGACTACAAGCACTTAACAATAAAATACCGGCAATAATTACAATCAATTTTTTCATTTATATCTTCAATTTTTAATATTAGTTTGGCAATCTGCTTCCTAAAAATGCCCCGCCCAAAGCCACGCAGTCGGGCTATACATTTTAGTGCCCCTGTTGTCCATACACAAAATTAAAGTCGTTGACCGAGCTTCCTGTGGTCTCTGTCCCCCGACTTATTTTGTAAGTATGGCCAACCGTGTCAGCTACCATTTCTATCCCTTTTGCCCTACAAACCGGCAAATGATTCAAACTTCCAATTTGCAAAAATAATACTATTATCTTACAAATAGAAATTAAAAGCCAATTTTACAACAAATTAAGCACAAAAACCGCTAATAAAACCTTAAAATTTATCCTAAACTTATGTTAATATCAAACCACAAAATAACAAACGATTCAAAATCATTCAACAAGCAGCTATTTTACACTCAAAAAAATTATCCTTAAATTTGGGCAAACAAAATTACTATGAATATTCTTATTTTCGGCGCTACATCCGGCATAGGCCGGGCCATCGCCAAGCGCTATACCTCAGCAGGACACCATGTGGCCATAACCGGACGACGCCAAGAGAAATTGACTGAAATCGCCGCTGAAAATCCGACTTTATACCTGCCTTTACGCCACGACATTAGAGAAACCGACACCACGCAAAGCATTATAACAAAAACAGAACAAGCCTTTGGCCCCATTGACTTGATTATAGTCAATGCCGGTATCGGAAAATTCAATTTAGACCTCGATTGGAACATTTGCGAATCCGTCATTAAAACTAATATTTTGGGGGTTACCAAAGCCTTGACCGATGCTTATAAATATTTTTACCAACACAAAAAAGGCCACTTGGTTAATGTTTCTTCTATTGCATCCTTGCTCGGTGGGGCGGCTAATCCAACTTATAATGCCAGTAAAGCCTATCAAGCTAATTTTATGGAAGCCTTATGGATCAAAGCCCAAAAAAGTAAAAAAGCAAAAATAGCTGTTACCGATATCCGCCCGGGCTTTGTTGACACCAAACTGGCTCAAGGCGAAACCTTTTGGAAAGCCGATGTGGATAAAGCTGCTACGCAAATTATAAAAGCCATTGAACGTCAAAAAAAAGTAGCTTATATCACCAAACGCTGGCGTCTGGTAGCTTATACTATAAAACATTTACCCGCTTTTGTACTGAAAAAATTCTAAAGCTTATAACGTAGATTGGAATTTATCAGGGCAAACGCACCATATTTGTTTTATTCAAGAATTTTATCAAATTTTGATATAGCCAATGATAATGACTTGCCAATTCCTTAATATCAGCCCCGTAAGAGCGTCTCGTTTGTAGCAAGATGAATTAATGATATCCATTAGATCCGTAGGACTAACCTGTAACGTTGATTATTGACAATTTTTCAGGTCGCCCCGATGGGGCTTTATGGGATTTTAATAACATTTTTATCCACTACAAACGGGACGCCCCTACGG
>WGDF01000264.1 GCA_015493405.1 Flavobacteriaceae bacterium | reverse complement strand
CCTAAAACGGCCGTGGTCAAATCGATATCGGCTTTGGTATAAAGGTCATTACCGACACGTTTAAATTGGGAATCATTATCAATTTTAAAAGTGATATACAAATCACCTTTAGGACCACCATTAACGCCGGGGCCTCCCAAGCCTTTTACGCGAATAGTTTGACCGTCTTGTACACCGGCCGGAATAGTAATTCTAATTTTTTTACCATTGACATTTATGGTGTGTTTTTGAGTGGTATAGACATCGCGCAAGCCTAAATGCAACTGTGCTTGAATATCTTGCCCTTTATATTTGACATTGCGACGTTGTCCCGATGCGCCGGAAAAGCCGCCTCCAAACATAGATTGAAAGAAATCGGAATAGTCACTTTGGTCATAGCCACTGCCACCAAAGCCGCCAAAACCGGAAAAATCATAGCCACCTCCGGCATTGCCGTAAGCTTGTTGTTGGGCGCGTTGTTTTTCTATTTCATCAGCGTGTTCCCAATGTTCTCCGTATTTGTCATATTTTTTTCGATTTTCCGGATTGCTCAAGACTTCATTGGCTTCATTGAGTTCTTTAAACTTTTTTTCAGCGTCTTTATTATTCGGATTTAAGTCGGGATGGTATTTTCTAGCCAGTTTGCGGTAAGCTTTTTTTATGTCGCTTTCACTGGCATTTTTGTCCACCCCTAAAACTTTGTAATAATCTATATAGGCCATTATTTTATTATGATTTTATTATAAAAATTGTTTCGCTTTATTATTACGTAAATTTATGAAAAAAGTTACAAAAAAAGCTAATTATTTTTTTGAAGCAAATGAATCCAATACTTTAGTAAAATTAGCCTGATACATATTAGTCATACTTTTAATAATTTTGTTATTTTGGATCAAATAAACTTGAGATAAATGATAGGGTCTGATTTGTTTTAAATAAGAATTATCTTTTAATTGGTAAAATGTAATATTTTGATTATTAGGTAACTGTAAAATCCAATCGTCGAAATCACCCGGGTTGATATTTAAAATGATAAAATGAATCTCAGGATGTTTTGCTTGATACTGTTTGATTTTTTTCAAATTGGATTTGAAGTTTTTACGGTATTTTAAATCCCAAAAACTCAGCAATACTTTTTTATTTTTGAATAAACTGTCCGAAGTGACTATTTCTTTTTGAGTCGTATAAAAATTGAGCTTAGGAAAAGAGTGGTCCGCTTGCATTGTTCGATTTTTTTTGATGAGTTGTTCGCCATAATTCTTATAAGTTATATTTTGAATTTTATCAAAAAAGGTTTTAACGATTGTATCTTTACGCGTAATATAGTGTCCTATAATATACCGGTTGCAATATTTAACTAAAAGATTGTCTTTAAAGGATTCATCATATATTTCACGGTCGATAATATTGGCTATTTTAAGATAAGGATTATCATTTTCAGATATATTTTGATTTATTTTTCTTTCTAAAAAAGAGTCGGCAAAGGCATACATATAGATGACATTGGGGTCAGCTAATTTTTGATGAAGTACATTTTCATAGTCAAAAAAATTTGTCGGTAATTTTTGTTGCCGATGTTTTTGAGCATAAATCTCTTTCAGATTGTAAAACATACTTTTATTGAGCAAATGGGCAATTCGTTTAAATTTTTGATTGGTATGTTCCAATTCATTTTTGTAACTTTCGATTAGTAGAGTCTTAAGATGCTCAAAAGAGTCCAATTTTTGATTAAAATCTTCTAAGTCGAAATTAAAATTTTGTCGGTAAAAATAACTACTTTCTTTTTCATTGGTTAAAAATAGGCGCATCAGTAAATTGTTTTGAAAAGCTAAACTTCCTGAAAAGCTAAGGGATTCATCAAATTCATCAACATTGAGATGAAAGGCTAAAGAGTCACCGGGTTTGAGATAAAGGGTTTGGTATTCCGGAAAAACATAAAATATATAAAGACCTTCTTCAGGAATTTTTATAGTTCCTTTGACTTCATTCGCAGCTATCAGCGGTAAAGTGTCGGTTTGCAACATCAGAAAATCTTTTGAAAATATAACCTGATTGGTTTCCGGATTGACAATTTTTCCTCTGATTTTCACCATCGTATCTTGAGATTGCCGGTGGCAAGCACCGAAAAATATGAGATATAAACCACCGAGTACGATATTTAATAATCTTTTTTTCATTTTGATATTGATAAACGTTGTCTCACAATTTCGTACAATATAACAGCAGCCGATACCGAAACATTGAGGGAGTCGGCTTGGCCTTTCATCGGAATGTATATTTGTTGCTGCGCTATTTTTCTAATGTCTTGAGAGAGCCCTTTGTCTTCGGCACCGACAGCAATGGCAGTAGCAACGGTATAATCTTCTTTGAAATAAATATGCGCATTTTGCAAATTGGCGGCAAACATTTTTATAGCCTTTTCTTTTAAGAACAAAGCCAATTCTTTTAAATCTGTCAAGGCAATGGGGATAGAAAACACCATGCCCAAGCTGGCTCTGATGACATTGGGATTGTAAATATCGACTACCGGATCGGCCATAATCAAGGCTTCAGCTCCTGCACCGTCAATGCTGCGTAATATAGCACCGATATTGCCCGGTTTTTCAATACCTTCGGCAACTAAAACATACGGATTTTTTGATAGGGTTAAATTTTTTAAACTGTGATCTTTCATATGGGCCAAAGCTATAATACCTTCCGTAGAATGGCGGTAAGCTATTTTTTGATAAACAATTTTAGAAATTTTAATCAGTTGTGCTTTGAGATCAAATTTTTTGACGAGTTTAATCAATTCATTCTCACTAAACAGTTCAGGATAAAAAAAGATGGTTTTGATTTTGTAATTGTTTTTTAAAGCGGCATATATTTCTCGTTTTCCTTCTATAATAAATTCTCTAAATTCTTTTCTGATTGCAGATTTTTTATGTAGCTGTAATAGGTATTTGATTTTGGCATTGTTTGTGCTAATAATTTCTTGCATTATCATAATATTTTTTTATTTGTGCTGGCATTGACCTTGTCAAAAATAAGATAATAAAAACTAATTTTTTTAAGCTTTAAGAAAATATTAACCTCAAAATTTGTTCCTATTAAAATTGGATTACTTTTGCTAAAAAAAATAGATAAATGATCGTAATTTTACCCCGACTTATTGCCAAATCATTTTGTGCCGTAACGATATACCCTTTTGTTATTTTGCGCAATCATCAATCTAAAAACGATTTTGTGCTCTTAAATCATGAGTTTATACATTTAAAACAGCAAAAGGAGTTATTGTGGTTTTTCTTTTTTCTTTGGTATGGGCTGGAGTTTCTGGTAAAACTACTCTATTATCGTAATGCCTATCTGGCTTATCGTAATATTTCGTTTGAACGGGAAGCTTACCGGTATGAATTTGATTTAGACTACTTAAAACAGCGGAAAGCTTATAGTTTTTTCCGTTTTATTTGAAAAAACTGAATACGGTCATCCCATATTTTTTAGAGAAATCGAAATGAGAATTTTGATCAAAACGCAATTGTTCTTTGTGTTCCAAAATAAAATAACCTTCCGGACGTAAAAGTGCTCTTTCAAATACCGTTTCAATCATTTTTTGTTGCACCGTTTCATCCAGATTATAGGGCGGATCTGCAAAAATAATATCATAAGTATCGGTTGTTTTCTCCAAGAATTTTAAACTGTCTTTTTTAATTGTTTTGATAGGAAAAGAAAATTTCTCAGCTGTTTGTTTGACAAATTTGATAACCGGATAATTCTGATCAACGGCTTGAATATCAGAACAGCCGCGTGAAGCAAATTCATAAGCGATACTGCCACTCCCCGTGAATAAATCTAAAACTTTAAGTTCTGCCATATAGAAATAATTATTTAGGATATTAAATAAGGCTTCTTTGGCGCGGTCTGTGGTCGGACGGATAGGGAGATTTTTGGGCGCTGTAATACGTCTGCCCTTATAAGTTCCTGAAATAATACGAATGGGCATATTTTAAAAATAATTATGGATTTGACTCGGATTTTTAGGCGGGATAATACTTATATTTTTAGTGAAATCTTTGATATTTTGAATGATATCGTCGCTTTCTTCGATACCAAAAATATAAATATGGCTTTGTTGGGCATTTATTTCCAGTGTTTCTAAAACAAAAAACAAAAAATATAAAAATTCATCGGCATCTTCAAATTCAAAATGATTAAAAACTTGTAATTGCTCAAGTTTGAAAACCGCTATTTGAAAATCGTTAGGAAAAATGTTTAAAAAGATTTCATAAATGGGCGCATTATGGGCTTTATTTTGAAATTGCTCAATATGATCAAAGAAAACAGTAGCACTATGCAGATTGATAAGCTGCGATGTTTTATCAGAAAATTGTGCTGCGATAGGTGCCGTTTTTACATAAGTATTATAGGCTGCGATATAAGGAATGTAATTATAATCCGTTAAGTCATTTAGAAGCAATTTAACATTTTGTTCCAGTAGGGTTTTGTAAGTTTCCGGATCAAAATAGGTTTCCGGAATCAAACTATTGAGATTATGATGATAAATAAGTTTTATCCGGTCAAAATTTTCCTGTAAAACAGGACGTTCAGCAATGATTGATTTAAGTTTTTCGGCAATAAAAATCGGATTTACAAGTTTTATTTGGTATTCAAAGAATTTTTGAAGTTCTCCTTTTTTTATCATAAAAGAAAGTCCATACATGCTAACAAGTATGGACATTTCTTGGGTGTCTTTGGTAATATGGTTACTCTTTTTTGTCACCGATATCATATAATTTTGGCCAGTTACCGGAGTCGTTTACTTCATCTAAAGAACCGACTTGAATATAAGGCCCGTTAATTTCCTTGGTACTTTTAATATTTTTTTCTTGAGCTACCAAAACCTTGGGTTGGTCGTATAAAACTTCCGATTTATCTACACGCGCAACAAATACTGGAATTTTGACATTACTGCGTTTGAGGTAACCATGTTTTAGCTCAAACTTAACTTGTTTTTCCCGTCCGGGAATCGGCACCCACATCATATCTTTGTATCGTGAGTCATTTTTAAATAAAGAGTCTTTTACGGAAGCATATCCTAAAGTGTCAATGATGACTGTATCTTTATTTTTTTCAATGCCATAGGCTTTGTCAAAGTATTTATAACTGGAATCTCTTTGTTGGGTAATCACAAATTTAGCGGTGTCGATAAATTTAACCAAACTATCGAAAGAACCGGTATAGTCCCCATTAACTTCACGATGGGCCAATTCGGCATTCCTGATATCTTTAAGTTTTTCAACTATTTTTTTATATCTTTTTACTTTTTCTTTGTTAAATTTGACAGGAGCATAAACGGAATCGTATATTTTATAACCTAAAAATAGAGCGATTATTAGAAGTGAAATATTGATAATCCATTTGAATTGTAAAGGTACATATTTTACAATTGCATAAGCTAAAGCTATACCGAGTATTAAAACTATTAGAATCTGTAGCATGTTTATTTGGTTTTTTTATTAAGGCAAATATACATTATTTTTTTTAATTTTTAAAAGCTTAAACTTTTGTTGTCAAAATATTTTTTAAGCTCAATCATCTCAAAAAATATTGTTACTTTGCATACTAAAGATGTTATTTTATAGATATGACCGAGCGCTATTTTCAAGATTTATTAAAATCTAATTTTCCCTACCAAGTTACAGATTCTCAAGGTCTTTTATTGCAACGACTTTCCGGTTTTATTTTTGATGAAACGCCCGGCATCTTTCTTTTAAAAGGGTATGCCGGAACCGGTAAGACTACCATTATCAGTACTTTGGTCAATAATTTAGGGCAAGCCAAATTTAAATTTACCTTATTGGCACCTACCGGACGTGCTGCTAAAGTCATCAGTTCTTATGCCCGCCAAAAAGCTTTTACCATTCACAAACATTTGTATTACCCGCAAACCGATTCTTCCGGAAAAGTTAGGTTTACTTTGCGGCAAAATAAACAACAACGTACTATTTTTATTGTTGATGAAGCTTCGATGATTAGTGGTGAAAATACCTCCGATAGTTTATTTGACAGCCGGTCGGTTTTGTCTGATTTAATCACTTATGTGTATAGCCGGCCCAATAACAAATTGATTTTAGTGGGCGATACGGCCCAGTTGCCGCCCGTAGGATTACCGGTCAGTCCGGCCTTGGACAAGCAATATCTGGAACAAAATTTTAATTTACCGGTTGCAGAATTTGAACTCGATGAAGTCGTGCGGCAGAGTTTAGAATCGGGTATTTTGTTCAATGCGACTAAAATCCGTCAGGAATTGCAAAGTCATGAAATCGGGGAAATTAAGTTCAGTGCGACCGGTTTTACGGATTTTATCAAACTAGATAACGGCTATGATATTCAAGATGCCATTGAAACGGCTTATGCCGGCAATAATTTTGAAGACACGGCTATTATTGTCCGGTCAAATAAGCGCGCCAATCTGTACAATCAGCAAATTCGCAATAAAATTTTACTCAAAGAAAACGAACTCGACTCCGGTGATTATTTAATGGTGGTGAAGAATAATTATTTTTGGTTAGACAAGACCTCCCAAGCAGGATTTATTGCCAATGGCGATATTGTCGAAGTGCTTGAAATATTTAGATTTATCGATTTATACGGTTTTCGTTTTGCCGAAGTCAAGCTGCGATTAGTCGATTATCCCGATGAAAAACCTTTTGAAACGGTTATTATGCTTGATACTTTATATATGGACACGCCATCGCTGAATTATGAACAATCTAACAAATTATATCAAGCTGTTAATGAAGATTATGCCCATCTGAAAACCAAATGGGCACGTTATAAAAAAGTGAAAGAAAATAAATATTTTAATGCTTTACAGGTCAAATTTTCTTATGCTTTAACGGCGCATAAATCTCAAGGCGGACAGTGGCAAAATGTGTTTGTAGAGCAGCCCTATCAGTTGGATTTAACAGAGCCCGAACAATTACGTTGGCTATACACGGCTTTTACGCGGGCGCAAAAAAAACTGTATTTGATTGGATTTAAAGATGATTATTTTATTGAATGATTTGCATCAAACATAGTAAAAATAATAGCACAATGTCATTTCGATTGAGCGAGGTACGAGCGATGAGAAATCTTGTCAATTTGATATTTGAGAATATATAATTGAGAATAAAATTTCTCTTTCTATTCCTCATTTCCTCAATTAACTATATCACCAAATAACCAAATAACCAAAAAACCATATCTTTGCCCTACAAACAAACAGCAATAAAATGAAAAAATTACTCGCCAAACTCGTCAATTTGATCACCGGATGGCATGTTAAAGTGCCGAAAGAATTTCGCATAAAAAAAGCCGTTATGATTGCGGCACCGCATACGTCCAATTGGGATTTAATACATGCTTTACCCGGTTTATGGTTGGGTGGTTAT
>WGDF01000263.1 GCA_015493405.1 Flavobacteriaceae bacterium | reverse complement strand
CCTTTAGGCATACCGTTTTGAAGCACTTGTTCCGCAATTTTTTTCATATAATGTTTAGCCGGTTCCAAATCGGCATTCCAATCATAATTGTCGAGTGAAAACCCAATAGAAGGAATGCCTTCGATAGCTCCTTCGATAGCCGCCCCCATAGTGCCACTGTATAAGACATTAACCGAGTTGTTAACCCCATGATTGAGTCCGGAAACCAACAAATCCGGTTTGCGGTCAACGGCATGTGCCAAGCCCAGTTTAACAGCATCGACCGGCATGCCGTTGGTTTTAAATTCTTTTTGCGGGCCCTCATCAATCGTTATCGGATCCAAATGTAAAGGTTGGTGAATGGTTACCGCATGACCTTTGCCCGAATGCACGCGATCAGGGGCGACAACGACAACTTCGCCCAGTGTGTTCATCATTTCAATCAAAGCTCTGATGCCCGGAGCGGTAATACCGTCATCATTGGTTACAAATATTAAAGGTTTAGACATTTTTCAAAAAAATTTAGAAGCATAAAGATAGTTTTTTTTGATTAAAAACGCATCATTTTATCAGAGATTTTGAAGCTTGGTCAAGCCGGCAAATAATTATACTTTTGTAAAACATAAACTTTGGAATGACAGATAAAATTTCTTTTAAGATTATCAATAAACTGGCAGTGCCTTCTATTTTGGCAGGAATTATTGAACCGGTTATTTCCATTACAGATACCGCTATAATTGGCCATGTCAAGACTTTTCCAACCGAAAGTTTGGCAGCTGTCGGATTGGTAGGCTCTTTTATGTCGGCTTTATTTTGGATATTAGCACAGACCAAGAATGCGATTTCAAGCATTGTCAGTCAAAAATTAGGGGCTCAAAAAATACATCAAATCAAAACTTTAATACCGCAAGTTTTATGGATGAATTTACTTTTAGGTTTGACATTGGTGTTATTGACCCGACCTTTTGCTAAAGCTATTTTTGAAGTGTATGCCGCCAAAAATAAAATATTGGATTTTGCTGTTTCCTACTATAATATCAGGGTGTTTGGTTTGATTTTTACCTTGATAACCTTTACACTATTTGGTATTTTTCGGGGTTTGCAAAACACTTACTGGGCGATGTTTATCAGTTTGACGGGTGGCTTAATCAATATCGTTTTGGATTATGTACTGGTGTATGGGATTTCAGGTTATATCGCTCCCATGCACATCCAAGGTGCAGCTTGGGCCAGTTTGATAGCTCAATTTGTAATGATGTTTTTGGCTATCAGCGTGTTTTTACGCAAAACGCCTTTCGATTTTAGATTGAAATGGCATCTTCATCCCGAAATCAAACGGTTTTTAAGTATGACCGGCAATTTAATTATTCGCACTATTGCTTTAAATACAGCTATTTTCTTATCAAATCGTTATGCGACTTCCTATGGCAAAAATGATATTGCCGTGCATGTGATTTTAACTAATATTTGGCTTTTCACAACTTTCTTTCTCGACGGTTATGCCGATGCCGGAAATTCTCTTGCCGGCAAACTCTATGGAGAAAAGGATTTTATAAACTTGAAAACTCTAGCCGGAAAATTAGTGCGATATAGTGAATTTGTTGCCTTAGGACTGGCTTTGGTTTTTATATTACTCTATAAACCTATCGGCTTGATGTTTACCCATGAACCTACTGTTATCACTTTATACGAACAAGTGTTTTGGTTGGTTATATTGATGCAGCCTATTGGGGCTGTTGCCTTTATTTTTGATGGTATTTTTAAGGGCTTAGGCTGGGTCAAATTTTTACGTAATATGCAATTGCTAGCCACGTTTATTATCTTTATTCCCGTCTTATTGATTTTAGACCGATTCGGCTTACAACTTTATGCTGTTTGGACGGCCTTTTTACTCTGGATGGCCTTTAGAGCCGCTAGTTTATGGTGGCATTTTTTGGAATATTTTAAGTCAAAGAAATACGACGCAAGCGTAAAGCATTAGCAATAACCGAAACCGAGCTAAAACTCATGGCTGCTGCAGCAATCATTGGTGATAAAAGCAATCCGAAAACAGGATATAAAACACCTGCTGCAATAGGAACGCCTAAAACATTATAGACAAAGGCAAAAAATAAGTTTTGCTTGATGTTTTTCATTACGGCTTTTCCTAAATTTACTGCTTTTACAATGCCTATTAAATCGCCTTTTACCAAAGTTACTTCGCTACTTTCTATGGCAACATCGGTCCCTGTTCCCATTGCAATACCAATGTTTGCTTGTGCCAGTGCCGGTGCATCATTAATACCATCGCCTGCCATTGCTACAATTTTTCCTTTGGATTGTAAATCTTTAATCACTTGTAGTTTATCTTGTGGCAAGCACTCCGCTTTAAAATCGGTTAAATGTAATTGGTCGGCAACAAATTTGGCAGTTCGTTGGTTGTCCCCTGTCAGCATAATGACTTCGACTCCCTCATCTTGCAAACGTTTAATAGCTTCTTTACTGGTTTCTTTTATGGTATCTGTAATGGTTACATAACCTAAAATCTTTCCGTCAACGGCAATATATGAAACCGTTTTACCGTGATTTTGTTCCTCTTTTACTTTCTTTTCTAAATCCGTTGCCAATTTAGCTTGGATTTGCTCCATTAATTTTTTGTTTCCTAATGCGATTTGTTTTCCATCTACTTCGCCTGTTACGCCTTTACCGGAAACAGCTTGAAAATTAGTTGCTTTTAACAAGGATACGCCTTTTTTTTTGGCATAGCGAACCGTTGCTTCGGCTAAAGGATGTTCACTATTGTTATTAACCGAAGCAATAAATTGCAGTAAATCAGCATTTTCACCATCCAAACTATTGACTACTTTTTCTACCGATGGTTTTCCTTCGGTTATCGTTCCTGTTTTATCGGTAATCAGTACATCTACTTTATTTAGATTTTCTAAAGCTTCGGCATTTTTGATTAAAACACCATTTTGAGCCCCTTTTCCGACACCAACCATTACGGACATGGGCGTTGCCAAACCCAAGGCACAAGGACAAGCGATAATCAATACCGCAATGGCATTAACAAAGGCATAAACCAAAGCAGGTTCAGGACCAAAGACTTTCCATAAAATAAAAGTTAAAATGGAAATACTTACCACAATTGGCACAAAATATTTCGAGATTTTATCGGCTAATTTTTGAATGGGTGCACGACTTCGACTTGCCGAATTTACCATTTGAATAATCTGTGACAGCAAGGTTTCCGAACCTACTTTTTCGGCTGACATCACAAATGATTGTGTACCGTTTATCGTTCCAGAGCTGACTTCATCGCCTATATTTTTATCTACCGGAATAGGTTCTCCTGTAATCATACTTTCATCTATGTTACTGTGTCCTTCAATTATTTTTCCATCTACAGGGATTTTATCACCTGGTTTTACACGCAACAAATCGCCCTTTTTAATCTTGTTTATGGCAATGACTTTATCGCCTTCATCGGTAACCAAAGTGGCTTCGGTGGGTGCTAATTTTAAGAGTTCTTTAATCGCTCCGCTGGTTTGACTATGTGCTCTTGCCTCTAATAACTGACCTAGTAATACCAAGGTTAAAATAACCGTTACCGCTTCAAAATATACGAATACCGTTCCGCTTTCGGTTTTAAATTGGTCTGGAAAGACATCAGGAAAAAGCAACGCAAATATGCTAAACAAAAATGCAACTCCAGCTCCTAAACCTATTAAGGTAAACATATTTAAGTTCCACGTTTTAACGGAATTGTATGCTCTTTCAAAGAACATCCAAGTTGCATAAAAAACAACAGGTAGCGATAAACCAAATTGGATCCAATTCCACGTGATTTGTGAAAATATTTTTGCCAAAGGATTGCCCGGAATTAAATCTGCCATTGCAATCAAGAAAATCGGAGCGGTAAAAGCAACTGCAAGCTTAAATTTCTTTAATAAATCTTGATAGGTTTTATCTTCTTCGCTTTCGGTTGGTTCTATGGGTACTAAATCCATTCCACAAATAGGACAGCTTCCCGGTTCATCACGGATAATTTCGGGATGCATCGGACAAGTGTATTCCGTTGTTACTTGTAGTTTTGGTTGTTCTACCAAAGGCATTCCGCAGACAGGACAATTGCCCGGTTTATTATAGGTTTTTTCACCTTCACAATGCATCGGGCAATAAAATACTCCATTGCCATCAACTATTTTTTTAGCTGCTGCGTGTTTTTCGTGTCCAGGCATTTCAATAGTATAATGCAATCCGGCTTTGAGTAAAGTTTCTTGCAATTTTTCCAATGGTATATGTTGGGACATTTCAAGATTTACTTCCCCTTTTTTGAGATCTACATCAATTTTTGTAATGGCTTTTAGGTTGCTTAAAGCACTTTCTACATTGGTTTTACAACCAATACAAGTCATTCCGGATATTTTATAGGTGTGTTTCATAATTTTTTATTTTTTAAAAACGTATAGATAATCCTCCTCCGGCACCATACCGGTTATCGTAACTTGCTGTGAGTGAAAAATCTCTTGATAATAAATATTCTGCTCCTGCATTCCAAACTGTTTCCGATTGATATTTGGTGCTGGCAGGTAGAGTATTAACCAAGCCAAAGTCCATTTGATATTCGTAATAACCGAAAACCGAAAATCTTTTGAATAACATTAAGCTTTTACTCAATGCGATTCTAGGTCGTAATTCGTTGTCAATTCGTGCGTCTAAACCAAAAAGATAAGGTGTTAGATAACGTATTCCTGCAACAACTGTTGTGTTGAAATTAGTGGTATTATTCGGGATGGCATTTTCAATATTTACCCCACCGAAAACACGTAGATAATCGTGTAAATAATATTCATAAGTAGCTTCGGCTTCGCCATTTTTGTTAAAACCATATTCAACAGAAAAATTAAACTGATTTCTAATATTTGAAGTCGTATAACGTAATGAAGCCACATTTGAAGTTACATCTGCTGTCCCCCAACCGTAATAACGATCTGTTTCCGCTATCAATTTTTTAACGGGAAAATTCTTCATTCTTGGGTCTCGTGGTGTATCGTAACTCAATACTCTTGCCATACCGCCCATCATATGATAAAGGATGTGACAATGGAAAAACCAATCACCATATTCATTACCGTAAAACTCAATGGTTACTTTTTGCATGGGTGGCACATTAACGGTATGTTTTAAAGGTGAATAATCCCCATTTTTGTTGATAACTCTAAAAAAATGACCGTGTAAGTGCATTGGATGATGCATCATTGTTAAATTATTCAATGTAATTCTGGTAACTTGATTGCCCTTGATTTTTATTTTATCCGCTTCTGATAATGACACACCATTCATACTCCAAATATAACGTTGCATATTGCCTGTAAGGTTTAACAAAATTTCTTTAACAGGGATGTTTTTATCAAAATTTGTTTTTTCGGGTGATTTTAAATAATCATAGTTATACGGACTTTTCATTTTCATTTTTTTAGCGGATGATTTTTGAGTATCACTCGTTTTATCCACTGCCATTTTCATGGGTTTGTCAGCTGTTTCTTTTTTAGATTTCATTTGCATACCATATTCTTTCTTCATTTTAAATCTTTCATCTTTTTTAGGTCTGAATTTTAAAGCATGAGCCCCCATTTTCATATCCATTTTAGCCATTTTCTTCATCATTTCTATTTTAT
>WGDF01000262.1 GCA_015493405.1 Flavobacteriaceae bacterium | reverse complement strand
TTTGATATGAATGTGATTACAACGGTTCCCAATGTTTCTTATCATGCTTTTACTAAAAAATATGTAGATAAGCCTATCATTGTAAACAACCCTTCGGAGTTGCCGGAACCTTCCGGATTAGACCGCGTGGAAGAACCTTATATCAAAGCGAGCATCATTACAAAATCTGATTTTATAGGACCGATTATGACGCTGGCTTTAGAGAAACGTGGCGAAATTACCAATCAGGTTTATTTGACTCAAGAGCGGGTTGAGTTGAGTTTTGATATGCCATTGGCCGAGATTGTTTTTGATTTTTATGATCGTTTAAAAACCGTTTCAAAAGGTTATGCTTCTTTTGATTACCATCCGATTGGGATGCGAAAATCCAAATTGGTCAAAGTTGATATTCTGCTCAATGGTCAAGCTGTTGATGCGCTCTCTGCTTTGGTTCATGCCGATAATGCTTATGATATCGGGAAGAAAATGGTGCATAAATTACGGGCTTTAATTCCGCGACAACAATTTGATATTCCGGTTCAAGCGGCTATAGGTGCTAAGATCATCGCCCGTGAAACAATTAAAGCACTTCGCAAAGATGTTACGGCCAAATGTTATGGTGGAGATATTTCTCGTAAAAGAAAACTTTTAGAAAAACAAAAGAAAGGGAAGAAAAGAATGCGACAAGTCGGTAATGTGCAAATACCACAATCGGCTTTTATGGCAGTCTTGAAATTAAACGATTGATGTATTTTTGAGATTTAAAAACTTCTGATTCTAAGATTTTATCCAAAATATAATGATATATAAAAAGGCGCTCTATGTTTTGAGCGCCTTTAATATTATAGCGTTTGATTTAGCTTATTTCATAAACGGATAACGGTAATCTGTCGGTGGATTAAAATTTTCTTTGATTGAACGCACAGACATCCATCGAATCAAATTCCACATACTACCGGCTTTATCGTTGGTGCCTGAACCACGAGCCCCTCCAAATGGTTGCTGATTGACAACCGCTCCGGTTGGTTTATCATTGATATAGAAATTACCGGCTGCATTTTCCAGTTTTTTTGTGGCTTCGACAATGATATTTCTATCTTGAGCAAAAATGGCACCGGTTAAACCATAGGGTGAGGTTTGATCTAACACTTCCAAACTATCACGCCAATCTTCGTCCTTATAGACATAGACAGTTAATACAGGCCCGAAAAGTTCTTCTTCCATGGTCACATAATGCGGATCTTTAGCTAGGATAACCGTTGGCTCAATAAAATAGCCTTTACTATCATCATAACCGCCGCCGATAACGATTTCGGCATCTTTACTTTTTTTGGCATCATCTATATAGCCGGTTATTTTGTTAAAAGCACTTTTGCTGATTACGGCAGTCATAAAATTGGTCATATCAACAGGGTCTCCCATTTTAATACCAGCGACTTGTTTTTTTAGAGTTTCATAAACAGCAGGCCATTGACTTTCGGGAATATATGCTCTGGAAGCTGCTGAACATTTTTGACCTTGATACTCAAAGGCACCACGAGTTAATGCGGTGGCAACAGCTTGAGGGTTAGCATCTTTATACATCCATACAAAATCTTTGCCACCTGTTTCACCAACAATGCGCGGGTATGTTTTGTATTGGCTGATATTTTCTCCTATTTTTTTCCATAAATACTGAAAAACATCGGTTGAACCTGTAAAATGAATACCGGCAAAATCAGGGCTGCTTAGAACTTGTTCGGTAATCATTGTGGCGCTACCGGCAACCATATTAATGACACCATCAGGAAGGCCGGCTTCTTTGAGTATTTCTACAATCATTTTAGCCGAATACATTTGTGTGGAAGAGGGTTTCCATACCACAACATTGCCGGCCATAGCCGGAGAAGTGGGTAAATTACCGGCAATAGAAGTAAAATTAAAAGGGGTAACGGCATACACAAAGCCTTCAAGTGGACGGTATGCCATACGATTCCAAACTTCAGGAGATGATTCAGGTTGTTCGGCATAAATTTTTTGGAGGTAAGCGACGTTGAACCGCCAAAAATCAGCCAGTTCGGCTACGGCATCAATTTCGGCTTGGAAAACTGTTTTAGATTGGCCGATCATAGTCATTGCATTCATTTTGGCACGGTAAGGTCCACTGAGTAAGTCAGCTGCTTTTAAGAAAATAGCGGCGCGATCTTGCCAAGCCATGGCAGCCCATTTATCACGAGCCACTAAAGCTGTGTCAATAGCTTTTTGCACATCTTCTTTTGAAGCTTTATGAAATTTGCCAATAATATGTTGATGATCGTGAGGCGGCGTAATGTCCTTGGTCTTTCCGGTATAAACTTCTTCTCCATTGATGAATAAGGGAACTTCGATTTGTTTGTCCCAAAGGTCTTTGTAAGCTTTTAGAACAGCATCGCGTTCGGGTGTTCCGGGCGCATATGATAAAATGGGTTCATTGCTTACTTTATCTGTTTTAAAAAATCCTGTTGCCATAATTTTTAGTGTTTTTTAGTTGTAAGCAAATTTACTAAAAATTAGGTCAAAGCAAACCATCATCTGTTATAATTATGCTAAAAAAAAGCACGTCAATGGAAATTGACGTGCTTTCTAACACAAACAAATTTATCACACAAACAAACATAATAAATTTATTAGTCCAAATATACGCCAAGTTAAGGGAATGTAACAAGCTGAATTTGTAATCGTAACTAAAAAATTAATAAGTGCTGTTAATTTTTCTTTTTAAGCCAATTTCTGACGCTTGATTTCTTTCGAAATGAAATAGGAACGGATTCTTGATTGGATAACTGGAGAAAGCCATCTTTGGAAATGCCGGTAATATATCTTTTATTGACCAAGTGAGATTGATGTGTTCTGATAAAACATTTTTCTGATAAAATTCTTTCGTAAAACTTAAGATTTTTTGAAGCCAAAATGGTATTCTTGATAGTTATAATAGAAGTATAAGAACCATCAGCTTCAAGTCTGATAATGTCTGTTACCGGTGTAATGTAGGTTTGTTCAGCTGTTTTAATAGCGATAGTCGTATTGTTATCAGTAGCTTGCTCATGCTTAAGTTTAGATAATTCCAGTTGTTGTTCATATTGTTTTTGAGCTTTTAAAATTGCTGCTTTTAATTCATCGGGATTAATGGGCTTAAGCAAATAATCTATCGCATCAAATTTGATTGCTTTAATGGCATAATCGGCATAAGCCGTAGTGAAAATAATTTGGAAATCAATCGTTTTGAATTGTTTGAGTAAGTCAATAGCATTACCGTCTTCCAGACGGACATCAAGTAAAACCAAGTCCGGCTTTTTTGATATAATCAACTGTTTAGCTTGGATTATAGAAGCCGCCTCCCCGACGATGACAATTTCGGGAAAAAGTTGCTTGGTAAAATAAATCAGAACCTTTCGGGCATCGATTTCATCTTCTACTATTAAAACTCTCATTAAGAATGCATTATTTGTGTTGTAGCAGGCAAGTTAAGATTTTTTTTAGTTTTGTCAAATTAAATTATTCAGTGTCAAGTCACGTTTGATAATTGGATTAAGCCGATGTTATTTTTGTTGAGAGCAAAGCCAATTTTTTTTTAGCATAGATAGCTATGGTTAAAAATATTAGTGCAGTTATCGACAAAACGAGCGCGTGCTTGGTGCCGAAATAGTATGCTTGACTTGATACTAGGGCTGTTGATCCGGTAAGCAAAAGATAACTTTAGTGCCTTGAGGTAAATTGGTGATTTTAAAACTTTCAATTGCATCTTTACCCATTAAAGTCAGTCTTTTTTTAAAAATTGACAGGGCATGTTCCTTAAAATCTTGTTGCGGGTTAAATCCCATGCCATTGTCTATAATTTCAAAGCATATTTGATGGGCGTTTTTGCTGATGTTAATTTCCAGATGCCCTTTGTAATTTATATTTTTAAAGCCATGTTCTATAGCATTTTCCAAAAATGGTTGTAAAATCATAGGTGAAATGCCGGTTTTATATTGATCGATGTCGGGACTGATATTGATTTGATAATCAAATTTTTCTTTATATCGGAATTTTTGTGTGTCGAGGTAGTTGCGAATCATTTCAAGTTCTTTTTGGAGGCTGATTTGCTTTTTTTGAATATAATCAAAGTTCTGCCGGATCAATTTGGCAAATTTGGATAAATAAGTTGCCGAAAGAATCGGATTGTTTTCTATTAATGAATTTTGTATTGAAGATAAAACATTAAAAATAAAATGCGGATTCATTTGTGAACGCAAGACTTTTTGTTCTAAAATAAATTGTTCTTGTCTATATTTAAGTTTATCGACGCGGTTAAGCTGGTATGATATAAATAAGCCGAGTAAAAATATAATAATGATAAAAATAAAAATAATCCGATTTTTTTTATTGAGTTGTTTAGCTTGGGCTAATTGTTTTTGTTTGGTTATCAGAGCCAGATTACTTTCTATATTTTTTTGATTTTCCCTATTGATCATATTTTGTTGCAAATTATATAGAGAATCCTTTTGTTTTAAAAGGCTCAGGGCGGATTGATTCTGATTTTGTTTTAAGTCTAGATATAAAAGTTTATTATACAATTTTATTTTGTCATCATAATTGCCATTGGGAATTCGAATGGCTAGTCGATAATAATGTTTAGCGGTTTCAACCTGTCCGGTGTCTTCATATAAATCACCTAAGTTTTTATAGATATCTTCAGATTGAAATTTTTCTTGATGAGCTATTTTCAAGGCTTTTCGATAATAACTTAGTGCTTTTTGCTTATTTTTGGTTAGTGCATAAGTCAAGGCTCCTAAATTATTATAGGTTTCTATCAAATCCAGCGGGTTATCGGTCGTATCTTTCAGTTGTAAAGATTTGAGCATATAATCATAAGCTTCTTTGGTTTGGTGGCGTTCTTGATAGATGATCCCGATATTATTATAAATAGCTGAGATAGCTTGGGTATCTTTCTTTTTTCGATAGAGATTAATAGATTTTTTAAGGTATTCAATCGCTTTGTCTTTGTTATCATTTAGGTAATAAATATGAGCCAATTCACCGTAAGCTCTACTGATGATTGCCGTGTCTTTTAGTCTGTTTGCTATATCAAGTCCTTTAAGAACATTTTCAGCCGCTGTATTTTTTTGGTTGGTAAAGGCATAACAAATCCCTAAATTAACTAAGGTTTTAGCTTGCATTGTATCCAAGTTATAAGCTTTGAAGTCATTTAAGACTTTTTTAAAATAAACAATTGACTGAATTTCCTTTTGCATAGAAGACAAATCATTGGCCTTATCAAAAATCAGATAAGCTTTAAATAATTGGTCCAAACTGTCACTTTGAATTAATTTGTCCCACATAGAAATTCGGTCAGCAACAGGGTTTTGGTTAATCTCGTTTTCAATTTTATATAATTCTGAATAATTGATACGATTCGATTTTCGGCATTGTGAAAAAAGCAATACAATAACTCCTAAAACCAAAAGAATAGGCTTAATAAAGATGTGTTTTCGGCGCTGCACCCTGTTGTTTGTGTTTTTAATAAAAGTAAAAATAGGTATTTTTTTTAATATGAAGCTAATTTGGTTCTGAAAAGAAGCTAAGGTATTTCTAATTTTTAATCTATCACGGTTCAAATTTCTGAACATTCCAAATTTTTTAAGGCAAAAAGTTTGCTATCTTTACAACTTACAATTAAAGGAATATGAAGCTTAAAGTGTTAGATACATCTAAACTAAACTTGTTGATTCTACGTGGTTTGTCTGTTTTAGCCAAATTTTTGTTCACAACCTTGTTTTTCAAATTTTCGGTATCCGATTTTGGAGAATACAGCTTGGTTGCAACTACTATTCTTTTATTGGTTTTTGTTTTGGGTATGGATTTTTACAGCTATGCCAACCGTGAGATTTTAGAGGCCGGAAGTAATCCGCAAAAAATTATTTTTAATCAATTCAGTTTATACCTTATATTATACATTCTATTGTTTCCTTTGGTTTATCTAATTTTCAAGCTAGAAGGTTTCAATCCGGCTTATCGCTATTTGTTTTATTTGGTTTTAATTTCAGAGCATCTGAATTTTGAATTCTACCGCTTATTATTTGTTTTTAAAAAACCTTTAGCTGCTAATATCAATTTGTTTTTGCGCAATGCTTTTTGGGTTATTTTTGCCACTGTTTATCTTTATAAATACCATCAAATCAGTATTTATATGATTTTATTGATGTGGCTGGGGGGCAATATTGCCGCCTTAATATTTTCATTGGCCATAAGTTTTTCTAAAAGAAAAAAAATCAGCAGAACTAATTTCAAGTTTGATAAATCTTGGATTTTAAAGGGCTTGTATGTGAGCATGCCTTATATTTTAGGCTCGTTGGCTTATAAAACCATTGAATTTTCCGATCGTTATTTAATAGACTATTTTTTAGGCAAACAAGCCGTCGGTGTTTATGCTTTTTTTTCTAATATGGCCAATGTGCTCAATATTATTTTATTTACAGTGGTGGTTTCGGTTTTATATCCGGACTTGGTCGAGAGTATTTTATCCAAAAATAAGGCGCGTTTTATAATTATATACCGGCAATTTAAAAAAGAAATTATGTTTTATGCCTTAGGTGTGGGTATTCTTTTATTGGTGTTTTTACCATTGATATTGATTTATATCGGTAAATCTGAGTATGTGCATCAAATTTACATCTTTGTTTTGCTACTATTGGCCAATATTGCCTTAAATTTATCCTTTTTATATCATTTTGTGATTTATGCTTATAAGAAAGATTGGAAAATTTTTAAAGCCACAGCTTGGGCTGCTTTGATGAATATTATTTTAAATTGGTTTTTGATTCCCTATTGGGGAATAGGCGGCGCGGCTTTTTCAACCCTTGTAAGTTTTGGTTTGGTAATGCTTATCAAATACGGAGATGCTAAGAAACTTTTAAAAAATCAACTGACATAATATTGGTCATATTTTTGGTTAAAATCGTTTTTATAGGAATCAGTCAGATTGATGGTTTCACCTTGAACCCGGATTTTTTTGGAATTGATACGCCCTTCAAAAAAGGGCGGTAACAAGTTTATGATATAATGATCATTGACACGAGCAAAATTCTCGGGCAAATTCTGATATAATTTTTTCAGTGATGTTTTTAAGAAGTATAATTTATGATTTTTGGTTACAAACCAAATGTAATTTTTTCGAAAATCATTATTATAGTTTTCCAAAAATTTAATGTCTCCGGTAAAAAAAGCGATTTGGTCAAAGGACACATTTTTGCGTCGGAGTTCATTTTCTCCCATATCCTTAATAATGTCAAGGTAATTGACCAAGCCTTGAATTCC
>WGDF01000261.1 GCA_015493405.1 Flavobacteriaceae bacterium | reverse complement strand
TATATACCCATTATCCATTACTTAAAATAAAATGCAAACAAGAATTTCAAATAAAAGATGTCAAAATTAAAAAGGCTCAATTCGATCTAGCTAAAATAGATGCAATTGAAATTCTTTCAAGCGATAATCAAATAACAAGATTTCCGATATCTACTTATAAATACACTTTAAAAAAAGAAAATGTTAATAATTTTATTGCTAAAATAAACCAAAACTTATGAAAAATCAGAAAAAACTTATCATTGCTATTATTGTTTCAATCCCATATGTCGTCTGGCGTATTTGGCGTTATAGAGGAAGATTCGGTATTAATGAAATTCTTATTGTTCTATTCACTTATCTTATTACTTCATTGATATTGTGGTTGGTGCTTCGTAGAAAAAATAATATGTAACAAAGAAAAGAAAGTGGGACATACCTCTGCTCCTGCTAACTTGTAGTTAGGGGCACATAAATCAAGAAAAGAAAAAAGTAAGCAATGCCCTTGTTCCCGCGCGATTGCTCAGCTCCCGCGCGATTGCATCGCGTGGTAAGCAAAAAAGTAATGATAAAATAAAAAATTTCCTATCTTTACCCTATATTGTCCAAGCATTTAAGTTTTTGAGATGAACTTTCAACGCAATCGCACTTTTAACTTTCAGCTAGGCACTTGGCACTTATGTTGCGACGGCTACCAATATGAAACCAAGCCGGTAGCGCAAGGCGGCCGTGTTTATGCCGAGCTGTTGTGATAATAATTCCTATATTTGTGTTGAAAAAAGCCGATTATGTCCCATCTTAAAGCTTATGCCAAACTTCATTTCATCATTTTTATTTGGGGATTTACGGCTGTTTTAGGTGCCTTAATTCATCTTGATTATTTGGCCCTGACTTGGTATCGTATGGGATTGGCATCTTTATTTTTAGGTCTTTATGTGTTGGTGCAGCCTAACAAACGCCGTACAGGCAACCATTTCAATATAAAAAACCAAGGACGTTACCTTTTGGGCGGTATGATCATAGCCTTGCACTGGTTGGCTTTTTTTTATGCCATAAAAGTGTCGAATGTTTCCATTACTTTGGTCACCTTATCTAGCGGTGCTTTTTTTACGTCATTATTAGAACCCGTTTTGTTCAAACGCAAAGTTTATTTTTACGAGATAGGACTCGGCATCTTGATTTTAGGTGGCTTTTTTGTCTTGTTAAAAATTGAAAGAATAGCGTTTACCGGCGTGTATTTCGCCTTGATAGCAGCTTTCTTGTCCGGTTTGTTTTCGGTGATTAACGGCCTGTACATAAGACAGCAAAATGGCACTTCATTATCTTTTTTTCAACTCTTTTACGGGTTTTTATTTTTAAGTTTGATTTTAGCTTTTCAGGGTAAACTGTTTCATATGCCGCTACCGACGCCCACAGATTGGCTTTATTTGGCTATTTTGGCGAGTATCTGCACGGCTTATGCCTTTACACAATCGATCAATCTGATGAAACATATCAGCCCATATACCATAATGCTATCTATTAACTTGGAACCGGTCTATGGGATTATTTTGGCTGTTTTGATTTTGGGCAATCAAGAAAAAATGTCTTCCGGCTTTTATCTAGGAGCTTTTATTATACTGATTATCATTGCTTTAAATGCCATAATCAAACACAAATATCAAAAATAGGCGGATAAATGTTAATGTCTTAGGGAATTTTCGGATATTTTTTTACTTTTACACAATTAAACAATTCACAACAAGTATGGAATATTTAGATTTTGAAAAACCGATTCAGGAGTTGGAAAACAACCTGAAAAAATGTTATGAAATAGCTGAAGAAACCGGAATTGACGCCGGTTGCAAAAAAATAGAGAAAGAAATTCAAAAAAAACAAAAAGAAATATTTAAAAATCTAACGCCTTGGCAACGCGTGCAACTCTCACGCCATCCCGACCGCCCTTTTACCTTGGATTATATTAAAGCTTTAGCCGGAGATACGTTTTTAGAATTGCATGGCGACCGCAATTTTGGAGACGACAAGGCTATGATTGGTGGTTTAGGCAAGATCGGTAATCAATCTTATATGTTTATCGGCATGCAAAAAGGTCGCAATACCAAAGAACGAAAATACCGCAATTTCGGTATGGCCAATCCCGAAGGTTATCGCAAAGCCTTACGATTGATGAAAATGGCAGAGAAATTTGGCATTCCGGTCGTTACAATTATTGATACACCGGGGGCCTATCCCGGCATCGAAGCCGAAGAGCGTGGACAAGGAGAAGCCATTGCCCGTAATATTATGGAAATGACCAAACTAGAAACGCCTATCATTACAATAATTGTAGGCGAAGGTGCCTCAGGTGGAGCTTTGGGTATAGGCGTAGGGGATAGGGTTTATATGCTTGAAAATACCTGGTATTCCGTGATTTCACCCGAATCTTGCTCCTCTATTTTATGGCGCAGTTGGGAATTTAAAGAACAAGCGGCTAATGCTTTGAAATTAACGGCTCCCGATATGTTAAAACTAGGTTTGATTGATGAAATTATCCCCGAACCTGTCGGCGGAGCACATCGAAAACCTGAAGAAACTTTTCAGAATGTAGCTCAAAAAATTGTAGATACTTATACCGAATTGAAAGATCTTTCCAAGGATCAATTGGTAGAACAGCGTATGGCGAAATATGCCAAAATGGGAGATTATTCAGAAAAATAATGAGAACTGATGACTTTAAGACAAAAACTTTTAACACTGGATATTATCGTTTTATTGGCGATTGCTGTTTTTGCGCTTTTGATGAATGATGCAGGCCGACAAGAAATATTGATAAAGTATTTCATCCCCATTATGCTGACGGCCTATTTTATAGGAAGATATATTCCGTTGCAAATCGTAAAAAAACATTTAAACCATCAAAAATAACAAGAAAAGGTATGCCGTTTGGCGTGCCTTTTTAATTAAATGTATTCTTGGTAAATGAACAAGTCCGAGATTAAAATATATAAAACCAATGAAGGCAAAACTTCAATAGAAGTGAAGCTTGAAAAGGAGACTGTGTGGTTAAATCAGTATCAACTTGAAGTACTTTTTCAAACCGACAGAACTTCTATAAATAGGCACATAAGAAATATTTATAAAACAAAAGAGCTTGATGAGAATCGAACTTGTGCAAAAATTGCACAAGTTCAAAAAGAAGGAGAAAGAAGCGTTAAAAGAACTATAAAATATTATAATTTAGATATTATTATTGCTGTCGGATATAGAGTTAATTCAAAACAAGGAACTGAATTTAGAATTTGGGCAAATCAAATATTAAAAGATTATCTCATAAAAGGTTACGCAATTAATCAACAAAGGTTAGAAAAACAAGTAGCACAACTAAATAAATTAAAAGAAACAATTAGAATACTCGGAAACACACTTAAATATAAAGAATTATCAAATGACGAAAGCAAAGGGCTGCTACAAATAATTTCCGATTACTCTTATGCACTTGAACTTCTTGACCAATACGATTATCAAACGTTAAAGATTGAAAATACATCAACAAAAGAAATATATCATTTAAGTTATGAAGAAGCGATTAGACAGATTGAATTGGTAAAACAAACTTTTAGGAATAGTGATTTATTCGGACACGAAAAAGATGATTCATTTAGAAGTTCCATATCAACAATTTATCAAACATTCGGTGGAGTTGATTTATACCCAAGTATAGAAGAAAAAGCAGCCAATCTTTTATATTTTATAGTAAAAAATCATTCTTTTTCTGATGGAAATAAAAGAATAGCAGCATTCATCTTTTTGTATTTCCTTGAAAGAAATACTTTACTTTTTTCAAAAAACGGAAAAAAGAGAATAGCAGATAATGCATTAGTAGCCTTAACATTGATGATTGCCGTTAGTAAACCGGAAGAAAAAGATACAATGATAAAAGTAATTGTGAATTTAATAAATAAAAATAATTAATCAGTAAGAACTAGCTACTCGATACTCGATACTTGTTACTCGATACTTGTTACTCGTTACCAGCTACTCGATACTAAAAATAAATATTATGAACGATAAAATAGCCAAATTACAACCCGTTGAAATATGGGAAAACTTTGTAGCGCTCAATGCAGTGCCACGTCCATCAAAAAAAGAAGAAAAAGTACGACAATTTATGCTCAATTTTGGAAAAAGTCTCGGCTTGGAAACTTTTGAAGACAAAATTGGCAATGTCATCATCAAAAAACCGGCAAGCTCCGGAATGGAAAACCGTAAAACCGTTGCTTTACAATCGCATCTGGATATGGTACCCCAAAAAAACAAAGGTACCGACCACGATTTTGAAAAAGACGGTATCAAAATGCTTATCAATGTCGATTGGGTAACTGCCGATGGTACTACCCTTGGGGCAGATAACGGCATTGGCGTAGCCGCTATTATGGGCTTATTGGCATCCAAAGATATTCCGCATCCTGCTTTGGAAGCCTTGTTTACCATTGACGAAGAAACCGGAATGACCGGTGCGCAACACTTGCAGGAAGGCATTTTTGAAGCCACTATTATGCTCAATCTCGACACCGAAGAAGACGATGAATTGGATATCGGATGCGCCGGTGGAATTGATATTACCGCAACCGGAACTTACAAAGAAGAAAATACGAATAAAAAAGACAAAGCCTACAACGTAAAAGTTAAAGGTTTAACGGGTGGACACTCCGGAATGGACATACATTTATATCGGGGTAATGCCAATAAAATATTAAATCGTTTGCTATACAAAGGTGCCCCTTGCGGACTGCAAGTTGCCGAAATTCACGGTGGCGGACTGCGCAATGCCATTCCTCGTGAAGCAGAAGCGACCATAGTTTTACCTGCCGATAAGGAAGAAAAAATCTTAAAAGCGATGAAAGCTTTGTCTGAAACCATCAAGGTGGAACAAGCCAAACAAGACCCCGATTTAACCTTTGTTTTTGAGCCGGTTGATGTCCCCGAAAAGGTAATGAACAAAGAAGCACAAGATAAATTAATCAAAACGATATATGTAGCGCACAACGGCGTATTCCGTATGAGTGCCGATATGGAAGACTTGGTAGAAACTTCCAACAATGTCGCCAGCATCAATGTTGCCGGTGGTAACATTCAAATTGACAACCTGACCCGTTCCAGCGTTGAAAGCACCAAAGATGATTTGGCTAACAATCTGAAAAGTGCTTATGAGTTGGGTGGGCTCGATGTTGAATTAGACGGTTCCTATCCGGGTTGGAAACCCAATCCTGAAGCACAAATTTTGTCCATAATGTCAAATTTGTATGAAAAAATGTATAACGATAAACCCAAAGTAGTCGCTTGTCACGCCGGTTTGGAATGCGGTATCATCAAGTCGCATTATCCTAATATGGAAATGATTTCCTTTGGCCCGACCATCCAAGGCGCTCATTCACCGGACGAAAGAGTCAATATAGAATCCGTTCAAAAATTCTGGGAATAT
>WGDF01000260.1 GCA_015493405.1 Flavobacteriaceae bacterium | reverse complement strand
GTTCTCCGTCACTAATTTCCGTTATTTTTTTATCCAACAAATCTGATAGATTCAACTCTTGAGTCACTTGATTGATAATCCGGTGATCTTCCGGCGAAAGCCGATTCCAAGTTCCTGTAAAATTTTGTCGGCCCAAGCTGATAAATTCTTTGACTTTCAAAGGCGTTAAAATAGCATCCGTTAAAACAATACTCACATATTTTGCCCGCTCTGTCGGCTTTAATTGAAGTAAATTTTGACCCTCTATCAAAATTTGTCCCTCTATGGCTTCTAAAATTCCGGCCAAAGTTTTTAGAAAAGTAGATTTTCCACTTCCATTTTTACCAATAAGCGCAATAAAATCTCCGGACCTGGCAGTCATATTAATATCAGATAAAACTGATTGATGCCCATACCCTATTGACAAATTTTTGATTTTTAATTTCATCTCAAACAAAATTTATAATGACAAGATACAACAATTTAATACCAACCTCGTTTAAACATTCTGAATAAACCATTGAGATCCATCGTAAACATAATCCGGACGCGCGATAAATAATCCGGTTGCTTGACTTCCCAGCCCAATTTTGAATAAACCGGAAAAAATATTTCAAAATAATCTTGTACTAAATTAATACGCAAGCCCGAATCGTAATAAAATTGTAAGGGCTGCTCCTTTTTTTTGAGCCAAGCCCAATCCCCATAAAGACTGAACCAACGCCAAATACCCAAATTGACATTATTGCTAATCAAATAATCATTGGCATATTGATCATCAAAAAATGTCTTAAAGCCGCCTTCCGCCCAAACAAATTGTTGATGAAAAATACCCGAACTTTCTGACCGACCATAATAATGGTATTGGAATAAATAATCTGTAGGACGGTCTAAGGCAAATGAGAAATAATCGGTTTTGGTATGGTTGTATAAAAATTTTCCGGCATATATTCTAAAATCCCACTGTCTGTTTTTGTCCGACAAAAACCGATAACGTAACATTAAGGCTGTCTTCCCAAATTTTTGACCGAGTTGCAAATCAGCCATATAAAATAAGTCCTTAATAATATTAATCTTGTGTTTTGAAAAATGTAGATCGAAAACACCATATTTTTCCGTTTCATTCGGCATACTGCCAAGCGGATCTTTATCAATTAACATATATTGCAACCCCAAAGTGTAAGCCTTCCTGTTTCTTAAATAAGGATCTCTGAATTTCAAACTGACATGCGGATTGTATCGCCGATACACCAAATTATGATTGTAATGGTAGTAACGATACGAAAATCCATAATCCAAGGCATACGGGCTATTTCCCTTAAAAAAGTTGACATTACTGACAGAAAAACTCCCCGTCAGTTGCCGACTTTTTCCGGCATAACTCGGTGTCATAACATATTTAAAATGATTGTATAAGAGGCTTTCATTGAAAATTTGCGTTCCCAAAATAATACCGTCATAATAATTATACTCAAAAAAAGGATTGACAAAAATTTGTGATTTTAAAGGATTATCAAAATCTTGAAAAAGCCTTATTTGCAAGGGCTTACGCCAAATATGGAATCCCAATCGTTTAAAATTATTCTTGTTTTGCAGCTCAGGATAATCATTATAATAATTGAAGCCTAAGTATTTTATGGCAGTGTCATATTTGAGTTTTATGAGGGTATCTAGCTTAAAAGGTTTAAGCTGAAGGGTTTTTACAACTTTATTTTTAGTTAAAGCATATAAAGTTAAAGGCAACAAATTTTGCTTCTTATTCTTGATATTCAAATAGATTGAATCATGCCGGATATAAACGTTTTTTAATTTATAATCATATTTTTGTCGGGTATGAATATAAGTTTTAAACCATGGTCTCTCATCATCATTTAAAATTGTGTTGAAAAATTGCTGCTCATTTACTTCTTGACTTAGTGCCAGTCTGTAAAATTTTTTTAATTTTTCATCAAATTGCTTAGGCTGTCGATCTTGCAACATTTTGAATCCCAAAGCCGCCTTATAAGGCATCATAACATTTCGATTGAAATTGGTCAATGAATCCAAGGCTGTTTGCAAGGCTTGATCTTTATCCAAACGTGCTACATATAAATACAACCAAGGATATTTTTCAGTCATTTTTATTTGTGAAGCATAGTAAAATTTAATCAATTTATAATCGGCTATTTTGCCCAAAAGTTTTAAATCGGGGTAATAACGATGCAAATAATCATAATCCATAAAAGCCGCCAAGCCATCGACCAGCCAAGCATATTGTCGCCGATCTATCAATATGGCTTCAGCATATTTCAAACTGATTTGATGCAACATTGAGATTTCCCATACGAGTTTTTTATCATAGGGATTTAAAAATTTTGGCAACAAATCCAAGCCGTAAACTTTATGCTGCTCAAAATCAGAATCGGTGATTAAAATTTTATCTCTTGGAAAAGTGCCTAATTTTTGTTTAAAATAATTTAATAATTTGTTGTTTATCAACGTTTTATCTAAATCATTAACGGTGTTATTTTCAGGGAAAATTAGTTCTTTAGACTCAAATTTGTATTTGGAAAATGATTTGGATGTAACCAATATTTCAGGATGTTTAAGCCTGGCTTTTAATTTACGATTGCGCTTATTTAAATTGGATATAATTGTTTTTGAAGCCGGAAAACCTTTAAGCGTAATTTCAAAAGCAGTAGGCCAAGCCGGATAAGCATCAATATTTTTATTGACATAAGTTTGCCGGTTATAAGGCACCGGTTGAAAATAAAAATCCTTCAACAAAATAGTGCCTTTTTTGTCCACGCCATAGCCGGTAAATTTGGCATTTGGTAATTTTATAACATATTCAAAATCAACAATTAAAGTGCCGTTTACAGTCAATTGTCGCGGCAAATCAAGTCGAAATACATCGGCTTTAAGCGCACGCCAATACTCAGTCTGACTGAGTTCATTAATTTTTATATTTTTTATCCGAACTGCTCCCTTATTTTTTTTTCCTGAAAAATGGAAACTCAGATCATAATTTTCAATAAAATGACGGGCCAGAGCCGTATGCTTATTTTGGTAGGCATTGGCCCAATTTAACCAAATAAGATGATCAACCGGAAACTTATTTTGATTAATTAATTTGGTTTGTTGCTTTACTGACACAGTATTTGAAAGGCTGTCATATTGCAGTTTGAGATGATGCCATTGCACCTTTATTTGCCCTTGGAGAGAATAAGTCCCAAACAAGAGTAAATAAAAAATAATGCTATGTTTAATCGGTTTTAACAAATTTGATGACTTGTTGATATTGAGCTGATTTGACCTGTAAATAATATATACCCGGGGTCAAATTACTGATATCCAAATTGGTATCCGTTTGATAATGAGCTAAATGTAAAACATCCTGTCCGGTTATATTAATGATATTAAGATTCAAGTATTGAGCGGTATCCGCATGGATTTTCAAATAGGCATCTAACATATTCCCAGGTTCAAGAGAAAAATGTTGCGTAACGATTTCTTGTTGCACAGCTAATGAACTCGGCGTTTCCAATTGCATCACAACCGGCATATGATCACTCATTTGATATAACTGTTGTCGTAAACTGGTATCATATGTAGCGCCTTGACAGTAAGAACTATTAATAGCTTTGTTGAAACAAGTCCCGTTATTGCCATAAGCACCGTAAGTGCCTGAAACATAATGCAAAACAGGGCTGTTGATTAAATTATCTGAAATCATGATGAAGTCAAATCTATCATCTAAGCCACCACCGACATAGTCATTATCCGAAACTGAATGCGTCGATTGGGTATCAATATCTTTAAAATTTATATTATTATGCCAATTGCCCGGCCGATTAAGCGGATCATGAAAAACGATGGCATGGTTCGGATCAATCATGTCTTGATAAGCCGGTTCACTGGAACTATATAAATTGAAATCTCCGGCAAAAATAACAAAATGACCGGCAGGAATATTATGCAAGTCATTGACCAATACATCCACCATATCCTTTCTGGTATTTTCATTGGAAGTACTGTTGCTGGCTTTGAGATGTGCTACATACACATCAAGATAAATAGCATTATCAGGATTGGAATCCGTCGTTTTCAATTTTAGAGTATAATGATTGATGTCTCTGATATATGTAACCAAATAAGTTTCATCTACCAAGTCAAATTTATGCTTATTGAAATATAGCATTTGTTGCAAGTGGTATTGACTACCGGAATGATTGTAAGTAAAATATGAGCTATTGTAATTATCTGTGCCTAAACAATAATTCAAAATTTCATCGGCACCGGTTCCATCTTCTATTTCACAAGCCATAAAAATATCAGGTTGATAGGAACTTAAAATATATTTCAAATCATCTTTTCTATCAATTCCGGTACCTGACGGATAATGTAACAAATTGTAGCTCATTAATTTAAGCGTAGTTTGAGCTTCTATTTGAAAAACAAATAGAAATGCCCCTAATATATAGAGATATTTAGTCATTAAAGTTCGTTTATTAAGTTCGTTTGTTTCGTTTGTTTGTTTTAGAAATTGGGGCTGAGATGGCGTTTTTTATAGAAATCTTTAATAATTTTGACCACTTCATCCGTATCATCGGTTAGATGAACCAAGTCCAAGTCGTGAGGGCTGATATAATGGTATTCATCTCTCAACTGGGTTTTTATCCATTCAATCAGGCCGCCCCAAAATTTGGTATCGTATAAAATCACCGGAAATTTTTCAATTTTTTTGGTTTGAATCAAAGTTAAAGCTTCAAAAAACTCATCTAAAGTTCCAAATCCACCGGGCATAACCACAAAAGCCTGAGCATATTTGACAAACATGACCTTACGGACGAAAAAATAATTAAAATCGACCAATTTGTCCGGATCTATAAAAGGATTGGCATCTTGTTCAAAAGGCAAAACGATGTTTAAGCCGGCAGAAGCGCCGTTTCCTTTCTGCGCACCTTTGTTGGCAGCTTCCATAATACCGGGACCGCCTCCTGTGATAATTCCAAAGCCTTCTTTAGCCAATTTTTTGGCAATTTTTTGAGCTGTTTTATAATGTTCAGCATCCTTTTTAGTCCTGGCTGAGCCAAAAATCGTAACTGAAGGCCCTATTTTATTCATTTTTTCAAAACCTTCTACAAATTCGGACATAATTTTAAATATTTGCCATGAATCATTGGTTTTGATACTATTCCAATCTTTTTGTTTTGTTTTCTTTGCAATCATAATGTCATATTTTTTCCAACGCGCTAAGGTAAAATAATTTGGTAAATTACCTGAATACTTTTATAAATTTAACATAAAAAAACCACCCCAAAAGGCGGTTTTATCTTACATATTTATTAAAAACCTATAAAGCATTGATTTTTTCAATCATATCTTTGACCTTTTTTTCAACTTCTTGAGTTAAGGTTTTGTAAAAAGTTTTTTTATTTTCGGCTTTTCTGCCACTATTTATTTTTTTATAAAAATCTTCATAGGCCATTACCGCTTCATCGATAATTGCTTCGACTTTATCTCCATCGACTTCCGGATTAACCAGTTGTTTGTAATTGGCTTCATCAATCACTTCGCCAAAGACGTAATTAATTTCTTTTTTAAAATCCTTTATACTTGACATAATATTTATTTTTTAATATTTAATGCAAATTTACATAAAAAAGTTGATTAAATTTTCTAAAAAACTAACTTAAATTTCGACCTAAATATTCCGGCATATCACAAAAAAAACTATATTTGTTCTATGATTAAAGGTTTATCTGTCAAAGCCGGTTTAGGGCTTATAAGTTTAGCATTATTAGCCTTATCGGCTTGTCGCAAAGATGATATTTGCACAGCCGATACAACGCCTAAATTGCATCTCGCTTTTTACGATACAGCACAACCGGATAATCCAAAAAATGTAGCTGATCTATCGGTGATTGCTTTGCCCGATAACGATACACTATCAGCTCATCAATCTATGGCTGATATTGGCTTGCCCTTAAACGTGAATGCCGATCATTGTGCCTTTATTTTAGCTGACCAAAATAACAATGACACGCTCTCTTTTCAATATCAAAGAGAAACCGTTTTCGTCTCAAAATCTTGTGGTTATAAAATGTTTTTTCATCAATTAAACGTTGATTTACAACATGATAACGATAACTGGATTCAGCAAATAGAGGTTTTAAAAACAGATATTGTTTCGGATACCATACATATTAAAATTTATCATTAGCCAAAATCCATATCGAAAAAATTTGATTCATTTATGTCACCTCTAAAAACCCTTTTTATAACCTTTAAGCAGTTTCAAAAAATTGCCCCTAATGCCGAATTATTTTTAAAGTGGTTTTATGTCTCTTTTTTTCTTTTACTATTTACGCCGGTCTTAGCACAACAAAAAAAAGATAGTCTTAAGGCAAAAGATAGTTTGATAACCGTTCGTCAACCTGTAAAAATCAGATTTGGTTTTGATGTCGGTAAATATATTTGGGCCAAACTTCAAGATTCTCAATCCTACGATTTCTATATAGATGCCAATTTTTATAAAGATTATTATATCCTTATAGCCACTGGCCATGAAAACCATTTGACCGATAACAATTTACTCAATTACAATACCATAGGAAACTATTACAAAATTGGCATCAGCCAAAATTTCTATCACAATTGGCTTACAATGGATAACGATATCACCATTGGCTTGAACTATGCCTTTGCGAAGTTCGATTATCTTTTGAATACTTATCGGATCAACCAACCGGGCGCTGTATATCCACCCGAACCAATCACGATACATAAGTCTATAGCCAACAATAAAGCCCAATGGTTTGAACTAGCAGCTCAAATTCAAGTCGAAACTTTTAAACATCTTTATGTGGGCTACAATGTCGCCTTCAAATATTTGATTAACAGTTCTGATATACAAGGCTTTGAGATTGCTTATATTCCGGGTTTTTATAATAAAAATACTTACAGTAATTTTGGATTTGGGATGCAATATTTTATCAGTTACCAATTAAAATTTTAATTTGTATGATAAAGCAAATCCAATTACGTATTGCACTTGATGAAGCACACCAACCCAATATTTTATTACAAAAATCAGCTGATTTTCTGAATATTTCCACCTCGGAAATTGAAGCTGTTAAAATCTTACGTAAATCTATTGATGCTCGTAAACCTAAAATTTGGTTCAATTATAAGATAGCGGTTTATATCGGTGAGAAACCCTCCGAGCAATCAGCC
This sequence comes from Flavobacteriaceae bacterium, assembly GCA_015493405.1. GTDB lineage: Bacteria > Bacteroidota > Bacteroidia > Flavobacteriales > Flavobacteriaceae > WGBX01. The sequence continues at coordinate 3,153 of WGDF01000260.1, read as the reverse complement.
TATCAATTTGAATATCAAGATGTTTCTAAAGCAACACCTATACATATAATCGGTTTTGGACCGGCAGGCATGTATGCCGCTTTGCGCCTGATTGAACTGGGGTATAAACCTGTGGTGTTTGAACGCGGTAAAGAGGTCAGAACACGCCGCCGTGACTTGAGATTGATCAATCAATCAGGGCGAGTTGACGAAAATTCCAATTACTGTTTTGGCGAGGGAGGCGCCGGTACGTATTCCGATGGTAAACTTTACACCCGCAGTTTAAAGCGTGGCGATGTACGTCGGATTTTTGAAAATTTGGTTTATCACGGGGCACAAGAACAGATTTTAGTCGATGCACATCCGCATATCGGAACTGATAAATTACCGAAAGTTGTGCAAAACATAAGAGAAACCATTTTAAAATATGGCGGTGAAATTCATTTTAACAGCCGTCTGACCGATTTAAAAATAAGTAATCAAAAAATAAAAAGCATTCTGATTAATGACGAAACGGAAATACCTGTAACACAATTGATTTTAGCTACAGGGCATTCGGCACGTGACATCTATTATTTACTCGACCGGCATCACATTTTAATGCAAGCCAAATCTCTGGCTATGGGCGTTCGGGTCGAACACCCGCAAGCTTTAATCGACAGTATTCAATACCATTGCCCCATTGGCCAAAAAGACGATTTATTACCACCGGCTTCATATAATATAGTGCAACAAGTCGGTGACCGCGGTGTTTATTCATTTTGCATGTGCCCCGGTGGCTTTATTGTGCCTGCGGCGACAGGTAAAAAAGAAATCGTGGTCAATGGAATGTCTCCTTCAAAACGTCATAACAAATTTGCCAATTCAGGAATCGTAGTAGAGATCGATACCAATCGGGATTTGGCTAGATATGAAAAATATGGTGTATTTAAAACTTTGGCTTTTCAAAAAGATTTAGAGCAATTGGCTTTTGTTGCCGGTGGCAGAAATTTACAAGCTCCGGCTCAAAGATTAACTGATTTTGTAGAAGGGCATCTTTCGAATACTTTAAATGATACCTCCTATCAACCCGGACTTAATTCAGCACCGTTACATTCTATTTTACCCAAATTAATCGGTAAAAAATTGAGAAAAGCTTTCAAAACATATGGGCAAAAATTGCCCGGATTTTATACGGAATTGGCCAATGTTATCGGTGTAGAATCGCGCACCTCTTCTCCTTTGAAAATACCCCGAAATGAACAATTCCAACACCTGCAATTAAGCAATCTGTATCCTGCCGGTGAAGGTGCCGGCTATGCCGGTGGTATTGTTTCTGCCGCTATGGACGGTGAAAGAATTGCAGAAGCAATCGTAAAAAAAATACATTAATTTCTTTTATAAAATTGAAATCCTCATAAAAACAGCTTATATTTGTTTGCTTAAACAACCTAAGCAAATATATTTTGAAATCAAGAAAAATAGTCATCACCGGCGGCCCCAGTACCGGAAAATCTACCGTTATTGAAGAACTTAAAAATAGAAATTTCACGTGTTTTGACGAAGTGTCACGTGATATAATCAAAGCTGCACAACAAGATGGGATTGAACAATTGTATTTAACTGATCCTTACCTATTTAGCCAAAAATTAATAGAAGGCCGCATCAAACAGTTTAAAGAAGCTGATCAACTCAATGAACCTATTATATTTTTTGACCGTGGTATCCCCGATGTGAATGCTTATCTAAAATACAGTAAACAAGACATACCTCCGGAATTTGAAACTGCTACACGCCGGCACCCTTATGATCGGATTGTTTTTATTATGCCCCCCTGGGACGAAATTTTTACCAATGATGCCGAACGTTATGAAAGTTTTAATCAAGCGCAACTTATTCATAATAAACTGGTTAACTATTACAAAGAATTGGGTTATTATTTGATATTTGTCCCTTTTGGTCCCGTTCATAAAAGAGTAGATTATATCATTGACAGCCTTAAAAAACACAATTAATTGTTGTCTCCCAAACAAATATTGCAGCAATATTGGGGCTTTGAACAATTTCGTAAACCGCAAGAACAAATTATTGATGATGTTCTTACAGGGAATGATGTCATCGCCATTTTACCGACCGGAAGCGGTAAATCTATCATTTACCAAGTTGCAGGTTTAGCCCAAAATGGTATTACCATAGTCATTTCACCCTTAATCGCATTGATTGAAGATCAAGTAACCAACCTAAACCGACGCGGTATCAAAGCAGTTGCCTTGACCGGACAGCTTAATTTCAGCGAACTCGAGCGCTTGTTAAACAATGTGCAATTCGGTCGTTCAAAATTTGTTTTTCTTTCACCCGAACGCTTGCAAAATGAATATGTCCGAAAGCGTTTATCGCAAATGCCCATCAATTTAATCACAGTTGACGAAGCGCATTGTATCTCCGAATGGGGCCATGATTTCAGGCCGGCCTATACCAAAATTCATGAATTGCGAACACTTTTACCCGATGTCACGATTTTAGCACTTACCGCAACCGCCAAACTCAATGTAGTTAAAGATATTGATACTTATCTGGACTTGGATCACCCTAAAATCTATAGAACTTCGGTCATTAGACCTAATATAGCCTATAAAGTACATCATAGCCAACAAAAAATAAATGCTTTAATCAGTCATTTAAAAAAAGATGAATCGGTAGTAGTTTATGTCAAAACCAGAAAAAAAACCTACCAATATGCAAACTATGTCGCACAACGTGGATTTAAAACAGCCTTTTTTCACGGCGGGATGTCTTTTGAGGCTAAACAAAAGGCTTTATCGGATTGGTTACAACATAAAACATATATTATGTTTGCGACCACAGCTTTTGGTATGGGTATTGACAAGGCCGATGTGCGCCAAGTTTTACATTTGGATCTACCGGCTTCTTTAGAAAATTATGTTCAAGAATCCGGAAGAGCCGGTCGGGATGGGCAACCGGCAGAAGCTATCATCTTTACGGATGATTATGATCTCAAATATTTTGAAGAATCCTATCTGCAAATGATCCCCGATCCGGACTTCGTCTATCGTGTTTACAAAAGCCTCTATAACCACTTTTATATAGCACAATACGAAGGAGAAGGTTTGGAAGTCGACTTAGATTTAATAAGTTTTTGCAATCGTTTCAAACTCAATGTCTTAAAAACACTTC
>WGDF01000259.1 GCA_015493405.1 Flavobacteriaceae bacterium | reverse complement strand
TTATTCCATTGGCATTTTGGCCCGGTATTATTGGTAATTTTATGCAATACCTACCCATTACTTTGATAACTGTATTGTCTTCATCTTTGTTTGTGGCTTTGGTCATCAATCCTGTTTTGACCAAAAACTATATGAGCATGACCGAAACAGCCGATCCTTACCGTAAAGTAATGCTTAAATTTGGTTTATATTTAGTCGCCGGTATTTTGGTTTTTTTGATCAAAATATTGGTTGTCAATGATCATAATTTGACCGTCGAATCAACTTTAAATGCTATAGGTTTACTATTGATTCTATTGGCATTTTGGCAATTATTTTACAATTTTTTATTGGTTGACAGCATTCGTTGGTTTCAAAATAATTTTTTACCCTGGCTCGAAAAAATATATGAAAATCTATTACGCTATGCATTAAAAGGCAGAAATGTTTATCTCTTTTTCTTTGGCACCATTTTATTATTGATTTTATCCGGACTTCTTCTGAAGGTTTTTCCGCCCAAAGTTAGTTTTTTTCCCAATAATGAGCCCAATCAGATTTATGTTTATATCGAAGAGCCCATCGGGACTGATATTGAAGTCGTCGATCAATTCACCAAAAAAATGACGCATAAAATTCAGAATTATCTCAAGACGCATCATTATAATTATTTGGTGACTTCCATTATCGAACAAGTTGGTGAAGGAACCGGCGACCCTAATAAGGGGCCTCAAGGCGGCAAAACGCCCAATCGGTCCAAAATTATCTTGGATTTTGTCGATTACAAATACCGCAAAGGTGTAAATACTTCTGTTTTGTTAAATGACATTCGTAATTTGGTCAAAGGTCATGCCGGCATTAAAATTTCAGCAGATAAAGACCAAAAGAAACCGCCAACAGGTGCGCCTGTCGATTTGGAATTAGTGGGTGATAATTATGATCAACTACTCAATGAAGCCATTGCTGTTAAGAAATATTTAGATGAATCACATGTTCCGGGTATTGAAAATCTGCAAATAGATGTTGATAAAAATAAACCTGAACTACCTATATATGTCGATCGTGAAAAAGCCGGTCGTCTGGGTATTAAAACTGGTCAAATCGGGATGGCGATGCGAACGGCTATTTATGGTAAAGAAGTTGATCGTTACAAAGACGGTGATGATGATTACCCTATTAATGTGCGCTTATCCAAAAAATACCGGTATGACAGGGAAAGTTTGCTCAATCAAAATATTGTTTATAGAGATCAGCAAAGCGGTAAAATTGTAGCAGTTCCCATTTCTGCTGTGGCTAAAATGAAATCTACATCCAGTTTCAGCGCTATCAAACGCAAAGATTTAAAACGCATTATTGCTATTACTTCAAATGTATTGGAAGGTTATAACGCTAATGAAATTGTTCAGAAATTAGACAATCTGATGAAAGTTTACAAACTACCTTCTAACATTACTTATCAATTTCAAGGGGAACAAAAGGAAATGAAAAAGAATATGAAGTTTTTAGCTAAGGCATTATTGATTGCCATTTTCTTAATCTTCTTGATTTTGGTTACACAATTCAATTCAATGTCCACGCCATTTATCATTATGATGACGGTAATATTGAGTATGATTGGCGTATTTTTAGGTTTGATCCTATTACGCAGTGATTTTATTGTGGTGATGACAATGATTGGTATCATATCACTGGCTGGAATTGTGGTAAACAATGCTATTGTATTGCTCGATTATACTCTATTAACCATCAAACGTAAACGTTTGGCCGGAAACTTGGATGAGGACGAACCGACTCCTTTACATATGGTACACGAAAGTATTGTTGAAGCAGGTAAAACCCGTTTGCGTCCCGTATTATTAACAGCCATAACAACTGTTTTGGGCATGGTGCCGTTGGCTATTGGATTGAACATTGATTTTATAGGTTTGTTTACGCATTTCGACCCCAATATTTATCTAGGCGGTGAAAATGTTGCTTTTTGGGGCCCTTTGGCTAAAGCTGTTATCAACGGATTGACTTTTGCGACTTTTTTAACTCTGGTCATTGTTCCGGTTATGTTTTTTATCCAATATAGAATCAAACAACGTATGGGTTGGAAATAATAAGAATGGTTTGTTTAGTCCAATATGATAGGATTCTTCTGTTTTTAACTGCTGCCATTACTTTATTTTGATATGATAATGAAACGATTTTTTTATAAGTGCTCTTTTTATACATTATATATTAAAGGATTTTATTCAAATTACATTATCTGCAATTTCATCTATTGCTTTTCATTTATATTTACTTATTTCTCAACGAATTAGATATTAATTAAAAAAAAATTAAAAAAAACACCGTTAAAAAGGTTATTAATGAATAAAAAAGACTTAGATTTGCACCGCTTTAAGACAGAGAAGTTACAGAGCGAAGAAATAGATCAAAAAC
>WGDF01000258.1 GCA_015493405.1 Flavobacteriaceae bacterium | reverse complement strand
TTGAGGGGTGCAATTAAAATATTTTTGGTTTGCCGCATTATTACCTATTTTTGCAAGCATAAAAATAAGAAAAAAGTGGGGAGTAAAAACAAATTAAAAAGATTCAAGGAAAATGAGACCTTTTCAAACCTTTTTCAACCCGGACGGGAGGAACTGCTTCAGAATCAGTTTCCGCTCAAAGGGCATTGGCAATGTGATTATTTTAAAAATGAAAAGCCTATTGTATTGGAACTCGGTTGCGGCAAAGGAGAATACACCCTTGGATTAGCCGAACGCTATCCCGACAAAAATTTTATAGGAATTGATATCAAAGGGGCACGCATTTGGCGTGGTGCTAAAACGGCTTTAGCCGAAAAACGGGACAATATTGCTTTTTTACGCATGCAAATTGAATTAATTGAACAAACTTTTGCGCCGAATGAGGTTTCGGAAATATGGATTACATTCCCCGATCCGCAAATCAAATACAAACGCACCAAACACCGTTTGACCAACCCTGAATTCCTCAAACGCTACAAAAATATTTTAAAACCTCAAGGCATTATGCATTTAAAAACCGACAGCGCGTTTTTGCATGGCTATACGATTGGTTTACTGCAAGGTTTAGGACATGAAATACTGCATGCCCATCACGATGTTTATACCAATACCTACGCGCCCGAAGAAGTGGTTCAAATCCAGACTTTTTATGAGAAACAATTTTTGGCTCAAAATAAAGCCATTACGTATTTAAAATTTCGATTAAAATAAAGATAAATGAGGATGTGAACACTTTGATATATTCTTTAAACCGACATCTCAAAGAATGCACTTTGACCGGCTTTACAAATACAAGACGGCCAAATGACTCAAGCTTTTTTGGCATCAAACTCCAATATTCTCGATATTTGATCAGGACACGCAATTAACCTTCTACGAAAGAAGGGGCAGGCAAATAATCGATTAACCATATCATCAAATAACCAAATCACCGATTAACCAGATCAACAAATAACCAAATAAACTTATGATTCAACTTAATATCAAACAGATCATTCGTTCACAAAAAAACAAAACGGTGGCGCATTTACCCGGTTTTGTGATTAATTTAATCCGTTGGTGGGTCAAAGAAAAAGAGCTCAATGAACTATTGCGTCAAACTTCTCATTTAAAGGATTTCGAATTTGTAACAGCCATCAATAAAGAGATGAATTTGAAATTTGAAGTCATCGGGCTTGAAAATATTCCTAAGCAAACCAACTTAATTTTTGTCGGCAACCATGCCTTGGGCGGCTTAGATTTTTTTGTGCTCGTGCATGCGCTAAAACAAGCCGGCTTTACCCAAAACAATCATCCTGCCAATGAGGTACTCATGAGTGTTAAGCCCCTTTCGGGGATTTTAGTACCGATAACTGTCTTTGGCAAAGTTACCGAACAAGACCGACAACTTTTAGAAGAGCGTTTATCCGACAATTCAGTGCCGGTTACGATGTTCCCCTCCGGTGAAGTGATGCGCAAATATAATGGGCAGCCCGATGATGGTCTTTGGCGTAGCGGTTTTATCAAATATGCCCAAAAATACCATAAAGATGTCGTGCCGTTTTATATCCCGACCGAAAATTCCAAAACTTTTTACCGCGTTGCCAATTGGCGTCGAAAGTTGGGCATCAAAGCCAATATTGAACTATTTTGGCTGTCAAGAGAATTACTCAAAAAGAAAAATAAAACGCTCAAAATCAAGTTTGGCAAACCCATTTCCTGGCAAACTTTTGACGCGAGCAAAACCCGTCATGAATGGGCGTCAGCGGTTAAAAAAATCGCTTATCAACTCGGTGATATCACACTCTAATACCAAAAGGTATTGTTTTTTAGTCCAAAATAAATTGGAATAATTTTCGTCTTGATACAGAAAAAAAGAAATGATTTATTGGACTAATAAATATTTGTTTTTGGTATAAAATCAAAAAGACACCGCAAAGCGATGTCTTTTTTGAGTTCAAATGATTTATTATTCTATCTAACGTAAAATTTAGCCTATTGATTGTCAGTTATTTATATTTTTTGTCAGACCTACTAGGTTTTGAAAACCTAGTAGGTCTCTGCAATCATCTTTTATCTTTACGTCATATCGTTAACAAAAATATGCCATGAAATTTCGCCATATATGAATTGCTTAAAACGGTAAATCGTCAGCTTCGTCAGCATTATTAGAAAAATTATCAGCCGGCTCAAAACCATCATTTACCGGAGGCGGCACATCTTGAGGCGCTTGAACATTCAGCTTGGTCACCCGCCAACCTTGTATCGAATTAAAATATTTGGTTTCACCTTGTGGATTGACCCACTCACGACCCCGTAAATTAATACTGACTTCTACCTCATCACCCACCTTAAATTTATCTAATAAGTCGGTTTTGTCTTGCACAAACTCGATATTGATAAACTGGGGATATTGTTCATCGGTTGTCACAACCATTTCTCTTTTTCTAAAACCATTACTGCCATAAGTTTTGGTTTCCGTAATTAATTTAATTTTTCCTTTTACTTCCATAATTTATATCTTATTTTTTTATTTTACTAGAATATTTATCGGGGACTTTTGTTCTGGGCACAATTTTATAATTTTTGGGACCTCTATGTGTTTCAAAATAATTGTAAGTCATCACTAAAAATAACAAATATAAAGCTGCCATACTTCCAATCACAACATCATAATAAGGTTGAGAGGTTAAAGCAATTCTGATAAAAATTGTAGCCAAGATAAAGGCCGAATAGCGGTACATCGTTTTATAGTCCAAAGCATAGCGTATGGTAATGAGCAATACAAAAATATCACTAAAAATTAAAATGGTAAAGAAAGTATGGAAAGAAGGCACATATATACCATTGACCAACAAATCTTTGAAATCACTGGCGACTATAAACAAGAAAGCTACGAGTAATAAAAGCGATATACCCCGTTTAAACCGGACAAAATTGCGTTGTGCATAATCCGTACGGCAAATAATGATATGACGTTGCTTGTGGTAAACAATCCCAATGATAAAATAAATAAACAAAGAGACCAGGCCATAAACAAACATATGTTCAACCGGTTTGACCATTTCGTGCCAATCAAGTGAGTGCACATTTGAAAATTCTTGAAATCCATGTCTTAGAAAAATTAACGACAGCAACTCAAACTGCTTGGTAACCGATTTGGCTACAGATTTGGGCAAAACAAAAATCATAGAAATAATTTCCGTCAATAATAACATGGTAAACGATACTTCTATACTAAAAAAGGGATTGGCAAAAAGTCGTAAAATACCCTTTTGAGGTAAAATTTGATAATGAATCAGGAAATATAAAGCTAACGATCCTAAGAAAACCAACACCAAGAAATTGCTGATCAAGCGATCCGTTCGCTCTGTTTCCCAAATATCCTTGATCTTAAGATATAATTTTTCTCCCCAAATAAGCAATTTATCCATTGTAAACCATATTCTAATTGCAAAGATAATTGAAAAAAATTTATTATTTCTTTTTAATCAAATTTTAGATGATTTCATGTTTTCGTGGACGATTGCAGGCCTAAGGCTTCATTAATTTCTTTAAGCTTATAAAAAATAACCGGCCCGAAAATAAAAACAAAAAATAATTTATAAATTAATGTATAAATTGTTTTAAATTTGCAACTTAATAAAATTGCATTTATATGAACATTAAAATTACTTTACCGGATGGTAGCGTAAAGGCATATCCCAACGGGATAACGCCTTATGACGTTGCCAAAGACATCAGCGAAGGATTGGCACGCAATGTTATTTCTGCCAAATTTAACGACAAAAAGGTGGAAACGACAACCCCTCTGACCACCGACGGTAATTTGATTTTATATACGTGGAACGATGACGAAGGCAAAAAAACCTTTTGGCACTCCTCGGCACACTTGATGGCACAAGCCATTTTAAAATATTACCCCGATGCCAAACTGACCATCGGTCCGGCTATTGACAGTGGTTTTTATTACGATATAGATTTTGGCGACCAACAATTTTCAGAGAAAGATTTTGAAAAAATCGAAAAGAAAATGTTGGAAATTGCCAAAGGCAAACATGCATTCAAACTGCGCGAAGTGTCAAAAAAGGATGCTTTAGACTTATACCGCAAAGAAAACAATCCGTTTAAAACAGAACTCATCGAAAATCTGAACGATGGTGAAATTACCTTTTGCGACCACGACGATTTTACCGATTTATGTCGTGGAGGTCATATTCCTCATACCGGCTTAATCAAAGCGGTTAAACTGCTCAATGTTGCCGGCGCTTATTGGCGCGGCGATGAAACCAAACCGCAATTGACTCGGGTTTACGGCATATCGTTTCCCAAACAAAAAATGCTTAAAGAACATTTGGCATTGCTTGAAGAAGCCAAAAAACGCGACCATCGTAAGTTGGGCAAAGAATTGGAATTATTTGCTTTTTCTAATAAAGTAGGACAAGGCTTGCCACTTTGGCTGCCAAAAGGCGCTGCTCTGCGCGAACTTTTAGAAAACTTCTTGAAAAAAGCGCAAAAAAAAGCCGGTTATCAACAAGTGGTTACGCCCCATATCGGACATAAAAATCTGTATGTGACTTCGGGACATTATGAAAAATACGGCAAAGACAGTTTTCAACCCATACAAACACCCAAAGAAGGCGAAGAATTTTTGCTCAAACCGATGAATTGCCCGCATCATATTGAAATTTTTAAAACCAAACCCTACAGTTATAAAGATTT
>WGDF01000257.1 GCA_015493405.1 Flavobacteriaceae bacterium | reverse complement strand
GCGCAAAATATTGCCCGTCAAATTGAAAATCGTATTTCGTACAGAAGAGCTATTAAACAAGCTATTGCTTCTACAATGAGAATGAATGCCGAAGGTATTAAAGTTCAAATTTCCGGAAGATTAAATGGCGCAGAGATGGCTCGTTCTGAGAGTTATAAAGATGGTAGAATTCCCCTTTCAACTTTTAGAGCAGACATAGATTATGCTTTAGAAGAAGCTCATACCACTTACGGCCGTCTCGGTGTAAAAGTATGGATTATGAAAGGCGAAGTTTACGGTAAGAGAGATCTTTCCCCTATGATTGGTTTATCCAAAAAAGACGGAAGAAAGTCGCAAAGAGGAAATAGAAGAAGAAAATAATTTATATTTAAAATTGTAAAAAATGTTACAACCCAAAAGATATAAACATCGTAAGCAGCAAAAAGGAAGAATGAAAGGCAATTCTCAACGCGGACATTTATTGGCTTATGGTATCTATGGTATCAAAGCTTTGGAGTCCACTTGGATGACCTCCAGACAAATTGAAGCTGCACGTGTTGCTGCCACTCGTTATATGAAAAGAGAGGGGCAATTATGGATTAAGATATTTCCTGATAAACCGATTACCAAAAAACCCTTGGAGGTTAGGATGGGTAAAGGAAAAGGTAATGTCGAATACTGGGCTGCCGTGGTACGCCCGGGTAAAGTTTTGTTTGAAGTAGATGGCGTCCCTTTGGAAGTGGCTAAAGAAGCCCTTCGTTTAGCGGCCCAAAAATTGCCCATCAAAACTAAGTTTATCGTCGCACCGGAATTTCAAGAAAAATAAGTCTTAACTATGAAAATGTCTGAAATTAGAAATATGGATATCGCTGAACTCAAAGAACGTTTGAGCGATTTGAAGAAGAAATATGACAGCTTAACTTTAAGCCATGCTGTGACACCATTAGAAAATCCGATGGAAATCCGTAAAATGAGAAGAACCATTGCAAGAATGATGACGGAATTAAACCAAAGAGGTAACTAAAAGAATTTAAGGAAATGGAAAATATTACAAGGAACTTAAGAAAAGAACGTATTGGTTTGGTTACCAAAAACAAAATGGATAAAACCATTGTTGTTTCCGAAGTTAAAAGAATGAAACACCCCCTTTATGGCAAGTTTGTGCATAAAACAAAAAAATATGTCGTTCATGATGAAAAAAATGAATGCAATATCGGGGATAAAGTCAAAATTATGGAAACCCGTCCTTTGAGTAAAACCAAAAGATGGCGTTTAGTTGAAATATTAGAAAGAGCTAAATAATTATGGTACAACAAGAATCAAGAGTTAAAGTTGCAGATAATACAGGTGCTAAAGAAGCCATGGTTATCAGAGTATTAGGAGGAACCAAAAAACGTTATGCTTCTTTGGGAGACAAAGTGGTTGTAACCGTTAAAGAAGCCACTCCTAACGGTACCGTAAAAAAAGGAACCGTTTCAACCGGTGTTGTGGTAAGAACTAAAAAAGAAGTCAGAAGACCTGATGGATCTTACATCAGATTTGAAGACAATGCTGTAGTCTTACTAAATCCCACCGGAGAAATGAGAGGAACGCGTGTTTTTGGCCCCGTAGCTAGAGAATTACGTGATAAAAAGTTTATGAAAATAGTATCATTAGCCCCTGAGGTTTTATAAAATCTAAGTATAATGAAGAAATTTAAAATTAAAACCGGTGATGAAGTCATCATTTTAGCCGGAAAAGATAAAGGTCAAAAAGGAAAAGTACTTAAGATTGTTAAGTCTAAAGACAGAGTTCTTGTCGAAGGTGTGAACGTTATTAAAAAACACGTTAAACCCAGTGCCGAGAACCCTCAAGGTGGTATAGTAGAAAAAGAAGCTCCCATTCACATTTCAAACGTTGCTTTAGTCGATCCCAAATCGGGAAAAGCGACCAGAGTCGGCTATGAAACTAAAGATGGAAAGAAAGTAAGAGTTTCAAAAAAATCAAAAGAGGTTATTTAAGCCATGAAGAATTATACACCAAGATTAGAAAAAGAATATAAAGAACGCATTATTGAGGCGTTGATGAAAGAATTCGGCTATAAGAACGTGATGCAAGCTCCTAAATTAGAAAAAATAGTAGTGAGTAGAGGCGTCGGTGCAGCCGTATCCGATAAGAAATTAGTAGATTATGCTGTTGAAGAATTATCAGCTATTACTGGTCAAAAAGCCATTTCTACCATTTCAAAAAAGGATGTTGCCGCTTTTAAATTGAGAAAAGGTATGCCTATCGGTGCTAAAGTGACGTTGAGAAAAGACAAGATGTACGAATTTCTCGATAGATTAATCACTATTGCTTTACCGCGTGTAAGAGATTTTCAAGGCATTAAAGCGGATGGGTTTGACGGACGTGGAAATTATAATTTGGGCGTAACCGAACAAATTATTTTTCCTGAAATTGATTTTGATAAAATCAATAAAATTAACGGAATGGACATTACGTTTGTAACGTCTGCTAAGACCGATAAAGAAGCTAAAGCATTGTTAACAGAACTAGGTTTACCATTTAAAAAGAAAAAATAATATGGCAAAAGAATCAATGAAAGCCCGCGAACGCAAACGCGAAAGATTAGTCGCTCAATATGCCGCTAAACGTAAAGCTTTAAAAGAAGCGGGTGATTGGGAAGCTTTGCAAAAACTTCCTAAAAATGCATCGCCGGTAAGATTACACAATAGATGTAAATTGACCGGACGTCCAAGAGGATATATGAGAGTGTTTGGTATTTCTCGTGTAACTTTCAGAGAAATGGCTAACGAAGGATTAATACCGGGCGTTAAAAAAGCCAGTTGGTAAATTTAAAACAGAAGCAAGATGAATACAGATCCAATAGCAGATTTTCTAACTAGAATTAGAAACGCACAAAGCGCAGGACATAAAGTAGTGAAGATTCCCTCTTCCAAATTAAAAAAAGAAATAACCAAGATTCTTTTTGATCAAGGTTATATTCTGAGTTATAAATTTGATGAAGACGGTAATAGAGAATTTATCAAAATAGCCTTGAAATATGATAAAGAGAACAGTATGCCTGTTATCAAGAAATTAGAAAGAATCAGTAAACCCGGTTTACGAAAATATGTAGGAACCGATGAAATGCCTAAAGTGTTAAACGGTTTGGGTATTGCTATTCTTTCAACCTCTAAAGGTGTAATGACTGGTAAACAAGCTCAAAAAGAGAATGTTGGTGGAGAGGTTTTATGTTACGTTTATTAAAAAAAATTGAACTATGTCAAGAATAGGATTTAAACCCGTTACAATACCCGAAGGTGTTACCGTAGATATCAAAGATAATTTAATCACGGTAAAAGGCAAATTGGGCGAATTGACCCAAGAAGTCAAAGGTGGTATTGAATTTGAAATAAATGACGGTGTCATTGAAGTAAAACGCCCATCAGAAAGTAAAAGAGACAAGTCTTTTCACGGACTTTACAGATCATTGCTTTTTAATATGATTGAAGGTGTTGCTAAAGGTTGGACTAAAGAATTAGAATTGGTTGGTGTAGGTTATAAAGCCTCTAACCAAGGACAACTTTTGGACCTGTCTTTAGGTTTCTCACACAATATATTAATAGAATTACCCAAAGAGGTTAAAGTTGAAACCATATCTGAAAAAGGTAAAAATCCAATAGTTAAATTAACATCGTTTGATAAACAACTCATTGGACATATTGCCGCTAAAATCAGATCTTTCCGTAAACCTGAACCTTATAAAGGAAAAGGTGTGAGATATGTAGGAGAAGAAATTAGAAGAAAAGCTGGTAAAACAGCCTAATAAGTAAGCATTATGAAACTGAGTAAATTAGATAGAAGAAGAAGAATACAAAAGCGTATTAGAAAAATTGTCAAAGGAACACCTGAAAGACCGCGTCTCTCGATTTTCCGAAGCAGTAAAGAAGTATATGCGCAAATCATTGACGATGTTAACGGTGTTACTTTAGCTGCCACTTCCTCACGTGAGAAAGAAGTTGCTTCTCAAAAAGGAACTAAAATCGAAAAAGCTGCTTTGGTTGGAGAGAAAATTGCCAAAATAGCCCTCGATAAAGGTATCGATACAGTAACTTTTGACCGTTCCGGATTTTTATATCACGGTCGTGTTAAATCATTGGCAGAAGGTGCCAGAAAAGGTGGATTAAAATTTTAAGATATGCTTGATAAATACAAAGATATAGAAAGAATAAAACCGGGTGGCTTAGAATTAGAAGATCGCTTGGTAGCTGTTAATCGTGTGACCAAAGTAACCAAAGGTGGTAGAAATTTTGGATTTTCTGCAATCGTTGTCGTTGGGGACAAAAACGGTGTTGTAGGTTATGGTATGGGAAAATCTAAAGAAGTTCCCGATGCTATTCAAAAAGCAATTGACAATGCTAAAAAGAATTTGGTAAGAGTTCCTATTATAAATGGGACTATACCACATCAAGAATTAGGCAAATTCAGTGGCGCACGCATCTTTTTAAAACCCGCCTCACCAGGTACCGGGGTTATTGCAGGTGGTGCCGTCCGTGCCGTATTAGAATCAGCCGGAGTTCGTGATGTTTTAACCAAATCTCATGGCTCTTCAGATCCCAATAACGTTGTTAAAGCTACTTTGGATGCTTTATTACATATGAGAGATGCACAAGCTGTAGCTAAACAAAGAGGTATTTCTCTTGATAAAGTTTTTAACGGATAAATTATTTGAAGATGACAAAAGTAAGAGTAAAACAAGTTAAGAGTATCATTAACAGACCCAAAGATCAAGAGCAAACTTTAGAAGCCCTTGGTTTAAGACGCATAGGACAAGAACGTATTCACAATTTAACACCTCAAATACAAGGTATGATAAATAAAGTGAAACACTTAATCTCCGTTGAGGAAATAAAAAATTAGTAGAAATGGAATTACACAATCTTAAACCTGCAAAAGGTTCAGTAAAAAAAGATATAAGAAAAGGTAGAGGAGAAGGTTCCAAACGTGGCGGTACAGCTACCAGAGGGCATAAAGGTGCCAAATCTCGTTCCGGTTATTCCAGAACACCCGGATTTGAAGGCGGACAAATGCCCTTGTATAGACGTGTGCCTAAATTTGGTTTTACCAATATCAATCGCGTTGCTTATCAAGGCGTTAATTTAGACACCATTCAAAAGTTGATTGACGATGGTAAAGTTAAAGATGTTGTTACATTTGAAGATTTTGTCAGTTTCGGCTTAGTCAATAAAAGAGAATTATTGAAAGTATTAGGTAGAGGTGAAATTAAATCATCTGTTACAGTTTACGCCCATAAATTTTCTAAAAAGGCTCAGGAAGCTATTGAAGCAGCCGGTGGTAAAGTTGAACTAATTTAATTAATTGATTTTTCATGAAGAAGTTTGTAGATACAATTAAAGCAATATGGAGCATTGAAGAGCTTCGAAAAAAAATAATCTTTACACTGGGTTTAATTTTGGTATATCGTTTTGGCGCTCAAGTTTCATTGCCCGGTATAGATCCGACGCAATTGGCCAATTTGCAACACCAAACCGCTGATAATACATTGTTAGATTTGTTAAACCAATTTACCGGTGGTGCTTT
>WGDF01000256.1 GCA_015493405.1 Flavobacteriaceae bacterium | reverse complement strand
TTAAATGATGAAAAACATTATAATTATGTTGATGATGAGCATATTTATTACTGCTTGTCAGTCTTCGGGAACTAAAAATGCAGAGAAACTAAAGTCCAACGCATCAATTGTAAAAGATAGCATTTCACCCAACACGATTCAAGTTTATTATTTTCACGGGAGTATTCGTTGCGAGACTTGTGTGGCGGTTGATGAAAAAACACATCAATTTTTGAAAGATTTGTTTCCTGATAAAATGAAAAACGGCAAAATCATTTTCCAATCGATAAATATTGATAAAAACGAAAGACCCGATTTGATTAATAAATATCAAATTTATGCCCAAACCCTACTGATTATCAAAGGTGATAAAGTGATTGATGCCACCGATGATGCGTTTATGTTAGTGCCTACGAATCCGGATAAATGGCGACAAAAACTTAAAGATGATATACAAAAACTGATGCATTGACATGGAGTGGCTACATCATTTACTTGAAAGCACAGATTTACCCATCTTATCGGCATTGATTTTGGGTTTGATGACAGCTATAAGCCCTTGCCCATTGGCGACTAACATAACGGCAATGGCTTATATCAGCAAAGATATTGATAACAAGCGAAAGGTTTTCATCAACGGGCTGGTTTATACACTCGGTCGTTCTATAACCTATACAGTCATTGGCTTGTTGTTTTATTTCGGGGCGAGTAAATTTGTGATTGGTGGATTTCTACAAAAATATGGCGAACGGGCTTTGGGGCCTATTTTAATTTTGATTGGCTTGTTTATGTTAGACATCATCAAACTAAAATTTCCGGCTTTTAACAGCTTGAATGAGAAGATGCAACAAAGAAAATCATTCGGTTTTTGGGGAACTTTATTGTTGGGAATTGTTTTTGCTTTGGGATTTTGTCCGTATAGCGGGGTGCTGTATTTCGGTATACTCATTCCGATGACTGTTTCATCTGCATCCGGACTGTATTTGCCCCTAATTTTTGCCCTAGGCACCGGATTGCCGGTGATTATTTTTGCTTGGTTTATTGCCTTTACGGTAGGCGGTATTAGTTCGGTTTATAATAAAGTTAAAATATTTGAGCTATGGTTCAGGCGTATAGTCGCCGTTTTATTCATATTGGTAGGGATTTATTATTTAAGGTATTTATTTATATGAAAAATAGAATTAACCACAGAGACCTGATAGGTTTTTAAAACCTGTTAGGTCTGAAAATGATATTAAACACAGAGAAAAAAAATAGATTTTAGAAATTAGAAGTCTGAAATTAAGTTAAGATTTCTCTCCCTACTTTCGTAGGGATAGAAATGACAAAAGTAGGTCAATAAAAATAAGTAAAATATGAAGCAAACTGTCATTTCGACAGAGCGACGATAGGAGCGATGAGAAATCTGAAAAACTCTGTGGTAAGAAAAAAAGATTAACAAAAAACAAAACCTATGAAAACAATTATTTTAAGTATCCTGATTACGCTTTCAGCTTTGCAAGTAAGCTGTGCGCAAGAAACTAAAACAAATCAAAAAACGAAAGTCACTTTTATTGAGCTTGGTTCTGTTCGCTGTATTCCTTGTCGTAAAATGGAAGCGGTTTTGGATAAGGTTAGAAAAAAATATCCAAAAGATGTCAAAGTTATTTTCTATGACGTTTGGACGCCGGAAGGCAGACCTTACGCCAATAAATATCATATTCAAATGATTCCGACACAAGTATTTTTGGATGCCAACGGTAACGAGTATTATCGTCACGTCGGTTATTTTCCGGAAGAAGAAGTGATGAAAATATTAAAACAAAAGAACGTTAAAAAATAGATGAAAAAAAGACTCAAATTCCTCGACCGCTATTTAACTCTATGGATATTTCTGGCAATGCTGATTGGCGTCGGCTTGGGTTATTTTATACCGTCCCTTGCCGGTAAAATCAATGCCGTTTCATCGGGAACGACCAATATTCCGCTGGCTATCGGATTGATATTGATGATGTATCCACCCTTGGCAAAAGTGGATTACAGTTTGATTCCCGAAGTTTTTAAAGATAAAAAGGTGATGTCGTTGTCTTTGATTTTGAATTGGATAATCGGTCCCTTGTTGATGTTTTTCTTGGCAATTATTTTCCTAAAAAATCAGCCGGGCTATATGACGGGCTTAATCTTGATTGGCTTGGCACGCTGTATCGCTATGGTATTGGTTTGGAACGACTTGGCTGGTGGCAGCAAAGAATATGGCGCCGCATTGGTGGCATTAAACAGTATTTTCCAAATCTTTACGTATAGTTTTTATGCTTGGCTGTTTATCATCGCATTGCCTAAATATTTCGGTTTGGATACAGACGTTTCACATCTGGATTTATCCATTTGGGATATAGCCCGTTCGGTATTGATTTATCTGGGAATTCCTTTTTTGATGGGTATTTTAAGTCGTGTAATTTTGATAAAGCGAAAAGGAAAATCTTGGTATAACCGTGTGTTTATTCCTAAAATTTCGCCTATTACACTTTGGGCACTTTTAGCAACTATCGTGTTGATGTTCAGCTTAAAAGGTAAATTGATTGTCGAAATTCCTTTGGACGTGGTCAAAGTCGGCATTCCTTTGGTCTTGTATTTTGTCATCATGTTTTTTATGAGTTTTTTTATCGGAAAAACGTTGAAAATCGATTACCCTAGAAACACTTCGATTGCTTTTACGGCGACCGGAAACAATTTTGAATTGGCGATTGCCGTAGCCATAGCCGTTTTCGGGCTGAATTCGCCTCAAGCTTTTGTCGGTGTCATAGGTCCGCTGATTGAGGTGCCGGTTTTGATTGGTTTGGTGAATGTGGCTTTGCGGATGAAAAAGCGCTATTAAATACATAATAGGGCAAAAACTAAATAAAATGAGATTTCTCTCCCTACTTTCGTAGGGATCGAAATGACAGCGATAGTCATTCCAACAGAGCGACGCAGGAGCACCGT
>WGDF01000255.1 GCA_015493405.1 Flavobacteriaceae bacterium | reverse complement strand
GTGCAAATCCATAGCAATGATTATTTTCATGTTATGAGCATAGCCGAAGCCGGAAATTTTGTTAGAACGACTGCCACTTGTTCGGCTAATAACAATATCGGCAATCATAAACCGGTCATCACGCCGGTGGATTACGGCAATGTATATATTCCTAAATCAACCCCATTTATGTTGCAAACAGAAGCAACCGATCCTGATGCAGGCGATGCCCTAACCTATTGTTGGGAAGAAATAGATGCCGTAACAGACAGCAATACTACATCTTGGGTACCTCATTCAGACTATACCAATGGCCCGCTTTTTAGATCTTATGCCCCAAGTTTTAATAAGGTTCGCTATTTTCCGACGATGACGAATATTTTGAATAATACGTATGAAAATACTTGGGAAGTGCTTCCCGCCGTTAACAGAAGTTTACATTTTGGCATAACGGTCCGCGACAATCATACGGGAGGCGGCCAAAGTCCAAATGCCGGCGTGCAGTTCAATGTTGATGAGAATTCAGGCCCTTTTAGAATTACCAATCTATCTCAAAATGAGACTTGGCAAGCGGGAGAAAGTCATACAATCACTTGGGATGTTGCCGGAACAGATAGCGGCTTGGTCAATTGCACTACGGTAGATATTCTGTTTTCAGCTGATGATGGTGTGAATTTTCCTTACCTTGTAGCATCCGATATCCCCAATAATGGTGTGGCTCAATTTACCGTCCCCAATTTTGAAAATACAACTTTAGGTCGTTTTATGATCAAAGCGCATCATAATTATTTCTTCGATGTAGCCAAAGGACGTTTTACCGTTCAGGGCGTCAATAACTTAACCTCAAATAATTTAAAGGCTTTAAAAATCTATCCTAATCCGGCCCGTCAGCATGTTCATCTCTCTTTTGAAACCAGTAATACTTTAGACGCTGTTAAAATCCGGCTATTAGACTTAAGTGGTCGAGAAATTTATAAACAAATCTATCAACCGGTTAAAAAATTTGATCAAATTATAAACCTAGAATCCTATGCCCGCGGCTTGTATTTAATTCAAATTAATCAAGGTGACAGCTTTGACACTCATAAATTAATTTTAAAATAATTTCGCTCTTTTCCGAAAGAAATTATATAATTTTATAAAAATTGCATCTATTTCATTTTCTATGTCAAAAGTCAAACCTAAAAAACATCTGGGACAACATTTTTTAACCGATAAAAATATTGCTCAAAAAATTGCACAGACCCTACAATTAGACAGCTACAATAAGGTCTTGGAAATAGGCCCCGGTATGGGGGTAATGACCAGCTATCTGTTACAAGCTGCTCATAAAGATGTTTACGTTATTGAAATAGATCCCGAATCGGTCATTTATCTTCAAAAAGAATTTCCTGAATTGGAAGGAAAAATTATTGCAGGTGATTTTTTAAAACTGGATTTAAAATCTTTATTTGATGGAAACCAATGGGGCATTACAGGTAATTTCCCTTATAATATTTCCTCGCAAATTGTTTTTAAAGTTTTAGAAAATAAAGATTTGATTCCGGAATTTTCGGGTATGTTTCAAAAGGAAGTTTCCGAACGCATAACAGCCAAACATGGCAACAAAACTTACGGTATTTTATCTGTTTTGGTTCAAACTTATTACCATACAGAATATTTATTTACCGTTTCCGAACAAGTTTTTAATCCACCACCCAAAGTGAAATCGGGTGTCATCAGACTGACCAGAAAAGAAAAATTTCCGGATATATCCTATGAATATTTTAAAAAATTAGTCAAAACAGCCTTTAATCAACGTCGAAAAACACTTAGAAATAGTTTAAAATCATATAATTTGAGTGATAATTTAAAACAAGCTCGTATCTTTGCCCAAAGACCTGAACAATTATCACCGGAAGAATTTGTTGAACTGGCACAAATGATTAAAAATGACGCATAAAGGATACAAAAATCTCACCCATCAGCTTCAAAAGTTTATTGAGCAAAAAAATAATGCCAAAATAATTCCATTATTAGAAGGCTTGCATGCCGCCGATTTGGCTGAAATTTTGGATCAGCTCGATTTTGAAGACGCTTTATATGTTATTCGTCTATTGGAAAGCGATGTTACAGCAGATATCATTGCAGAATTAGACGATGATTTAAAAGAAAAAATTTTAGAAAACTTATCAGCCAAAGAAATTGCTGAAGAAGTTGAAGAACTAGAGACTGATGATGCTGCAGATATCATTGCAGACCTACCGGAAGACAAAAAGGTAGAAGTTATCTCGCATATCGATGATAAAGATCACGCTAAAGATATTGTAGAGCTCTTACGATATGATGAAGATACTGCCGGAGGCTTAATGGGTAAAGAATACATCAAAGTCAATGAAAATTGGAATGTCTTACGAAGTGTAGCCGAAATGCGCAAGCAAGCCGAAGAAATGGACAAAGTGCATACGATTTATGTCGTGGACGATCACGATCGTTTAGAAGGACGCTTATCGCTAAAGAAATTATTGACAACTTCTACTAAAACACCTATTAAAGAAGTTTATAATGATAATATTCATTTTGTCAATGTGAATGACTCTGCCGATGAAGTCGCGCGAGTGATGCAAAAATATGACTTATTTGTAATTCCGGTTGTCGATGAAATGGGCGTATTGGTTGGGCAGATTACCATCGATGATGTCGTTGATTACATCAAAGAAGAAGCTGAAAAGGATTACCAAATGGCGGCAGGTATCTCTGAAGATGTCGAAGCTAATGATAATTTATTGCAACAAATGCGGGCCCGATTGCCTTGGCTGATTGTAGCTTTGGTTGGCGGATTTATCAGTGTAATCGTCTTAAGTGGTTTTGGTAATGCTATGAATAAATATGGCACTTTGTTTTTCTTTACCCCTCTGATTGCAGCCACAGCGGGTAATGTCGGCGTTCAATCTTCTGCAATAGTTGTGCAAGGTTTAGCCAATGGTACGTTAAACGGCTCTATTTGGAAACGCTTACTAAAAGAAGTCTCTTTGAGTCTGGTTAATGGTATTATTTTAGCTATTATTTTGTTATTGATTGGCAAATTTCTCTTAGATCATATTCTGACCGGTTTTGATATGAAAATGGGTATTACCGTTGCCATTTCTTTGGTTACAGTAATCATAATGGCCTCTCTAATCGGCACTTTTATTCCTTTGTTTTTGCACAAGCGTGGCATTGATCCTGCTGTTGCCACCGGTCCTTTTATTACAACCAGTAATGACATTTTTGGCATTTATGTCTTTTTTACCATTGCCAAACTTATTCTAGGATTTTAAAAAAACAGCGCAACCTTTAAAGCTACGTAACATTATATTATTCACTCATTTGGTAGAATTAAATTTAAGGCTTTATGTTGTTTTTTATGGGTAATAATAAATTAGGTTTAAGCATTAAAATAAGCATAGCTACTCTCTTTAAAATAATTTCACCCCTATGGGGTTTATGCTTTTAACGTAATATATATACTACAAAAATATCGCCCCTACAGGGCTTATTGAAATTCGTTCATTTATAAACTATAAATATATCACCCCTACGGGGTTCTTAAAAATTAAATACCCCCGACGGACATCGGGATGACATTATGATTTAAAATATTATATATGTTAACCACTTAAATCAATAT